>CADBSZ010000191.1 GCA_902797525.1 uncultured Ruminococcus sp.
AAAATTCAAATGGTCGGAGTGAAGGGACTTGAACCCCCGACATCCTGCTCCCAAAGCAGGCGCGCTACCAGCTGCGCTACACCCCGAAATCCGCCGCAGCTGCGACAGTGTAACTATTATAGCTCACTTTGCGGCAAATGTCAACCTGTCACTTTTGTTTTGCAGCTTTATTTCGCAGGGCTTTTACAAGCAGGCATATCAGATACGAAATGCCGAAAATGACCGGCATGGTGACAAACCACATGCCGCCCATATTAAACGCATAAAAATCCATCCAATTTTGAAAAACGACCACCTGCAAAAAATAAACAATGCCGTACAGCACAATCGGCATCATACCGAAAAACGTGTCGCTCAGCCGAATTTTGCCGTGCTGCTCCAAAAACACAAACGAAACAAACGACAACACCGGCGCCGCAACATGCATGTGGAAGCCCGTGCCGCCCCACTGCATCGCCACGCCGTAAATCGGAATCAAAAGCAGCAGTACGGTGAAAAAGGTCAGTACCAGCGACACCACGCCGGCATATTTGACGAGCGTGAACGCGCGCGCAACCCGGCTGCGCTCGCCGCGCAGAATTTTGACATCGCAAATCATCACGAGCGCCGCGCCGATTGCCGCGAGAATGTTGGAATCGGTGGTGAAAAACATAAAGCTATCCCAGCCGTTTTTTATCACCTTGCTTCCGACCAGAAAATATGAAATCACAATGCCCGTCGTGACGAGAAAAATCACGGCGTTGCAAATCAGCGACAAAACGGTTTTGGTTTTGACTGTCATAACAGCACCCCTTTTCGCTTTTTATTGTACAAAAAAATTACCGCAAAGTCAACACTGGACAACCGTGTTCAAATCCCGTATAATAAAAATCGAAGAAGGAGGGCGCGTATGATTCAAGACGAAATTTTAAACAGACTGACGGCACAGCAGGACATTCCCTACCGTGATTTTCAAAGCAAGCTGATTCCTACTGCCGACAAAGAATGTTTCATCGGCGTGCGCACGCCTGCTCTGCGGACAATGGCAAAGGAGCTTGCAAAGCGCGCGGATATGGAGGAATTTTTATCCGCTCTGCCGCACAGGTATTTTGACGAAAACCAACTGCACGCCTTTGTCATCTCGCTGACAAAGGATTTTGACAGCTGTCTTGCGCAGGTCAGCGCCTTTCTCCCCTATGTTGACAACTGGGCAACCTGCGACCAGATGTCTCCGAAGGTGTTTAAAAAGCACAAAAAGGAACTGCTGCCGCAAATTGAGCGCTGGCTTGCAAGCGGCAAAACCTACACCATACGCTTCGGCATTAAAATGCTGATGGAGCACTTTTTAGACGCGGATTTCGACAGCTCTTATCTTCAAAAGGTCGCGCAAATCCGTTCGGACGAATACTATGTCAACATGATGATTGCGTGGTATTTCGCTACGGCGCTGGCAAAGCAATACAAGGCAACCCTGCCGTTGCTTGAAGCCCGCGCGCTCGACGCCCGGACGCACAACAAAGCGATACAAAAAGCCCTTGAGAGCTTTCGGATATCGCCCGAACAAAAAGCAGTTTTGCGAACATTAAAAAGCACCTCACAGCGCTAGGCTGCGAGGTGTTTGTTTATTCAACAGCTAATAATTTTTGTCCGATTTCGGCGGCGCTTGAAAGGTAGGCCTTGCAGTTGTACTGCGCGGCGTCCTCCTGACTGCGGAAGCCCCAGCCGTAAAGCGCGGCGGCAAAGTCCATGCCTACCTCGCCGGCGGCAACAGCGTCCACATAACTGTCGCCCACAAAAATCGCGTCGGCAGGCTCAATTTCCAAATCGGCGCATACCTTGCGCAGCATGTCGGTTTTCTCCATGTCACGCTCCACGTTGGTGGCGCACACAGTGTCAAACAACTCGCCGATTTCCTTATAAACCGCGAGCATATTATTGATAAATTTTTCGTTTTTCTGGGTGACAATCGCCAGCTTAACGCCGCTGTCCTTCAGCGCCTTCAGCGATTTGTCAATGTCCTCGTAAAGCAAAATCATTTCCTCGCCCTTCATTGAATAGAGCTTGCTGTACTGATTCATGGCATAGTCAATTTCGTCCTCTTTCATGCCGTAAAGGTGCATAAAGCCCTGCTCAAGCGACACGCCGATAACACCGTAAAGCGCGTCGTGCGCCACGGGCGTATAGCCCATTGAGAGCGCGGTTGTGTTCATACAATACAAAATGCCGGGGGCTGTGTCGGCAATCGTGCCGTCAAATCCGATAATCACCAATTTTTTCATTCGCTCACCGCCTGCGTTTTTCTTGTTTTTAGTATACCATTAAAAACAAAGAAACACAATACTTTTTTCATTTGACATTCCCGCGGCACGGGTATACAATTGTGTTGTAACAAAAAATAAAAGAAAGGCTGCGCCTATGAGCAAATCCAATAAAAAGAAAAATACAACGAAGCCCGTTGAGGAGCGCTACACCCTGCCAAACAGCATGGCAAACCTGTTTTTGCTGGCGGCGTTTACGCTGTTTCCGCTGTTTGTCAATTTAACCCTCGTCCCCGGCTTTCCGTTTATCTCGTTTGAAAACGGCTTTCGCGCCATCCGCCATTACAAATATTACTTGTTTTTGGTGCTGGCATGTCTGTTTGTGATTATCGAAATCATGCTGTTAGTGACAAAGAGCGCCGAGGAAATCAAGGAGCCGAATCCCAAGCGCAGAACGCTGACAAAAAGCCTGCGCTTTACCGACTGGGCCATGCTCGCGCTGGTGCTGAGCAGCGCTGTTTCCACCCTGTTTTCTCCCTATTTTGACGCGGCGTTTTTCGGCGAGGCAACCGTCGGCTCCTACACGGTCGGCCGCAACAACGGCTTGCTGCTGATACTGGCTTATGCCGCCGTGTACCTTGCGCTGACAAGATGCTTCCGCTACAAAGAATATGTGTTCACGGCGATGGCGGTTGTCAGCGGCGTCATTTATCTGCTGGCGGTGCTCAATGGCTTTTATATTGATCCGCTGCGCATGTTCGTGCAGTTTGAGGACAACCCGACCATCTATCAGAATTTCATGACCACCATCGGCAACAAAAACATGTTTTCAAGCTACATCTGCGTCACGCTGCCCGTGATTATCTGCCTGTTCGTGCAGGCAGGAGAGCTGTGGCGCAAGGTGGTGTATTTGGCAGTGACTGCCGTCGGCGCGATGGCGGTTGTGGTGTGCGACAGCGATTCGGTGGTGCTCGGGCTCGGCGCGTTTGCGGCGGTGTTCACCGTGGCATACGCCAAAACGCCGCGCCGGCTCAAACGGCTTTTGCTGTCCTTCACGGTCATGCTGCTCAGCGTTAAGCTGCTGCGGCTGTTCGCGCTGTGGGGCGGCGACCGTTACAAGGAGCTGACAGCACTTCCTTCAAGGCTGATGTTCTCAAACGCCGCCTTTATTGCGCTCGGCGTGCTGGCGGTTTTGACGGCGGCGTTGTACGCGCTCGATTGGCGCAAGCCCGGTTTCAGGATGCCAAAGGCAGTTCCCTTTGTGCTCGGCGGCGTGTTTGCCGCAGCCGCCCTGGCAGGACTGGGCACGCTGGTGTATTTTTCCGCGATTGACACGCAGAGCGACTTGGGCGACGCGGCACGTCTGCTGCGCTACGGCGACGCTTGGGGCACGCACCGCGGCTTTATGTGGAACAAGGCGCTGGAGGCGTTTGGCGGCTTTAATGTGTTCCAAAAGCTGTTCGGCACAGGACCCGAAACCTTTTATTACACCTTTTCCCCCTATTTTAGCGAGCTGTGGAGCCGCTTCGGCGACACCTCCACCGACGCGGCGCACAATGAATATATTAATTATCTGCTCAATCTCGGCATTGTGGGGCTGGCGTCCTATCTTACCCTTGCCGGCGGCGCGCTGGTTCGCGCGTTCAAGGCGGCAAAGCGCAATCCGCTGAGCTTGGTATTCGCTTCGGCAGTGGTCGCTTATTTGGCGCAGGCAGTTGTCAATATCGCCCTGCCGATTGCCACGCCGCTGTTCGTTATTTTTCTGTCGCTGTGTGAGGCGACGGCAAGACGCGCCGAAAAGGAGCGTGAAGCGCCATGATAATCAGACGAGCCGAAAACAGAGACGCCGCGCAGGTGCTTCATTTGCTTAAGCAGGTCAACTTGGTGCACCACAACATCCGTCCCGATTTGTTTAACCTTGCAACCAAATACACCGCTGCGGATTTACAAATCATTTTTGCCGACGACAGCACACCGGTGTTTGTTTATGAGCAGGACGGCAGCATTCTGGGATATATTTTCACCTGTATCATTGACCACGGCGGCGACAACATGCTGGTGCCGATTAAGGAGCTTTATGTCGACGATTTGTGCGTTGATGAAGCCGCACGCGGTCAGGGGATTGCGACAAAGCTGTACCGGCACACGCTCAGCTTTGCAAAACAAATCGGCTGCCATAACGTGACGCTTAACGTTTGGGAGGGCAACGAAGGCGCGCT
>CADBSZ010000192.1 GCA_902797525.1 uncultured Ruminococcus sp.
ACGAGCTGGGCAAGCGCATTGTCGTGCAGGGCGGCACCTTCCTCAACGACGCGGTGCTGCGCGCCTTTGAAATGGAAATGGGCACGCAGGTAGTCCGTCCGAACATTGCCGGACTGATGGGCGCATACGGCGCGGCGCTGTATGCCAAGCGCAAGTCCAGGGGCGAGGGCAAAAGCAAGCTCGCCGACGCGGAGGATTTGAAAAACTTTGTTCACGAAATCAAAGTGACGAACTGCGGCCTGTGCAACAACAACTGCCGCCTGACCATCAACTCCTTCGGCGGCGGCAGGCGCTTCATCGCCGGCAACCGCTGCGAGCGCCCCGTTACCAAAAAAGTGCCGTCGTCCGATTTGAATATGTACGACTACAAGCTCAAGCTGATTAACAGCTACAAGCCCGTCGAGGGACTGCGCGGCAAGCTCGGCATTCCGATGGGACTGAACATGTATGAGCTTTATCCGTTCTGGTACCGCTTCTTCACCGAGCTGAAATTCGAGGTGCACCATTCTCCGGTGTCCTCGCGCAAGCTCTATCAGCGCGGCCAGCAGACGATTCCGAGCGACACGGTTTGCTTCCCTGCAAAGCTGATGCACGGCCATGTGCAAACCTTAATTGACAGCGGCATTGAAAACATTTTTTATCCGTGCCTGTCCTACAACTTTGACGAGCACCTCGGCGACAACCACTACAACTGTCCGGTTGTGGCGTACTATCCCGAGGTTATCAAAAATAACATGAAGGACATTCGCAAGGTGAACTTCATCAAGGAATATTTTGGTATTCACCGCCCCAAGGACTTCCCGAAAAAGGCGTATGAGCGGCTTTCGTTCTATTTCCCCGACCTCACGCTCAACGAGGTGCGCGTCGCCGCCAAAAAGGCGTATGAGGAATACGAAAGCTACATGCACAAGGTGCGCAAAAAGGGCGACGAAATTATCGCCCGCGCCGAAAAAGAGGGCAAAAAAATCTTTGTTCTTGCCGGCAGACCGTATCACATCGACCCCGAAATCAACCACGGCATCGACAAGCTGATTGCCGGCTTTGACGTGGCGATTGTCAGCGAGGATGTGGTGTCGCCGCGCGTCAGCGCCTTCAACACCCACGTGCTCAACCAGTGGACGTACCATTCGCGCCTGTATGCGGCGGCAAAATACGTCACCACGCGCAAGGATATGGAGCTGGTTCAGCTGGTGTCCTTCGGCTGCGGCGTCGACGCGATTACCACCGACGAGGTGCGCGAAATCCTTGAAGCACAAAACAAAATCTACACCCAGATTAAGATTGACGAAATCACCAATTTGGGCGCGGTAAAAATCAGAATCAGAAGCCTGCTCGCCGCGATTGACAACGACTGACGGCAGCAAAAAGGAACGATTATGGCTGAGTTAAAATACGACAAAAAAACAGGGCGTCTGCTCTTTACCAAACAGATGAAGCGCGAGGGCTACACCATTTTAATGCCCAACATGGCGCCCATTCATTTCCGCATTTTGCGCTGCGTGTTCGAGCACTATGGCTATCACTGCGATTTGCTCGAAACCACCGGCCCCGAAATTGCGCAGACGGGCTTAAAGTATGTGCATAACGACACCTGCTACCCCGCGCTGCTGGTTATCGGCCAGTTTATTCACGCGCTGCAAAGCGGCAAATATGACGTGCACAAAACCGCCCTGATGATGACGCAAACGGGCGGCGGCTGCCGCGCGTCCAACTACATCCACCTCTTGCGCAAGGCGCTGAAAAAGGCGGGATTTGACTTTGTGCCCGTTATTTCGCTGTCGTTCGGCATGGAGAAAAACAGCGGCTTTTCACTGACGCTTCCGCTGATTCGCCGCTTTGTGGGCGGCTTGGTTTACGGCGACCAGCTCATGCTGCTCTCCAATCAAATCAAGCCCTATGAGGTCAACAAGGGTGAAACCATGGCGCTTGTTGAGCGCTGGAGCGACAGAATTTCGAATATGCTCATTGAGGGCAAGGGCTACACGCTCGAGGAGGTTGACGAAAACCTGCACAAGCTGACCAAGGATTTTTCGAAAATCGAGGTCAACCGCGTGCCGAAGGTGAAGGTCGGCGTTGTCGGCGAAATCTATGTCAAATACTCCAAAATGGCGAACAACGGCCTGGAGGATTTCCTTGCCGAGCAGGACTGCGAGGTTTGCCTGCCCGGTTTGATGGGCTTTGCCTCCTTTAAGGTCGACAACCGCATCGAGGACTACAAAATGTTCGGCGGAAGCCGCCTGAAATACGAGTTCTGCAAAAAGCTGCTCGATTACGTCACCAGCCTCGAAACACTGATGGTTGAATCCGCCGAGCGCTTTCACTTTGTTCCGCCGCCCAGATACGCCCACACCAAGGAGCTTGTCAAGGGCGTTATCGGCTACGGCAGCAAAATGGGCGAGGGTTGGCTCTTAACCGCCGAAATGCTCGAGCTTGCCGAAACCGGCTACGAAAACATCGTGTGCACCCAGCCGTTCGGCTGCCTGCCCAACCACATCAACGGCAAGGGCGCGATTCGCAAAATCAAAGAGGTCAAGCCGAACGCAAACATTGTTACCATCGACTACGATCCCGGCGCGCCGAAGGTAAACCAGGAAAACCGCATTAAGCTGATGCTCGCCGTCGGCAGGGAAGAACTCAAGAAAAAGCTGGAACAGGAAAATCAAAGCGCTGTTTCGGAATAATACGGCATACAACAGAATACAATGAATACAGGGGTTGACGTTGTCAGCCCCTGATTTTTCTGTGGGGGATTGCCATGAAGCAAAAGGGACTTGATAAGCTGCGGCAGGGCATAGAGGACATCCGCCGCCACAAGATTAAAGCGACGGTGTATATCATCATCCGCGTCATCACCGCCGCGGTGCTTGTGTACAGCCTGATTCGCGGACAGTGGGAAAACGCCTTCACCTGCGTGCTGACGCTGCTGTTGCTGATGATTCCCAGCTTTGTGGAGCGGCGGCTGCAAATCGGCTTGCCGGGCGCGATGGAAATTTTGATGATTTCATTTGTGTTCGCGGCGAACATCATGGGCGAAATTTCGTCCTTCTACGAAAGAATCCCCATGCTCGACACGGTTCTGCACACCATTAACGGCTTCATCTGCGCCGGTGTGGGCTTTGGGCTGACGGATATTCTCAACCGCAACAGCCGCGTAAAGATGAACCTGTCGCCGCTGTTTGTGGTGCTGTTTTCGTTCTGCTTTTCCATGACGGCAGGCGTGGTGTGGGAGTTTTTTGAGTTTTCAATGGACTTCTTTTTTGCCAGGGA
>CADBSZ010000193.1 GCA_902797525.1 uncultured Ruminococcus sp.
CAAGACCGCCGGCGTCCCCGAAGAGATTCTGACATTCACCGGCAAGGCCATTGTATTCGAGAGCCAGGAAGATGCCGTAGAAGGCATCCTGGGCGACAAGGTCAAGGCGGGCGACGTGGTGGTTATCCGCTACGAAGGCCCCAAGGGCGGCCCCGGTATGCGCGAAATGCTCAACCCCACCTCCGCCATTATGGGACGCGGTCTGGGCAGCTCGGTTGCGCTGATTACCGACGGACGCTTTTCCGGCGCGACGCGCGGCGCGTGCATCGGCCATGTCAGCCCCGAAGCGGCGGTCGGCGGCCCGATTGCGCTGGTTGAGGACGGCGACATCATTGAAATCGACATTCCCAACAACAAAATCTCCCTCAACGTCAGCGACGAAGAACTTGCCAAGCGCAGAGCGCAGTGGAAGCCCAGAGAGCCGAAAATCACCACCGGCTATCTTGCTCGTTATGCAAAGCTCGTTTCCTCGGGCGCACAGGGCGCGGTGCTTTCCTAAATTTGTGTTGCAACAGGGTTTGGTTCGCCAAGCCCTGTTTTTTCGATATCCGGCGGTATAAGCCGCCGCTCAAATTGCTAATTGAGGAAGGTATCACTGAAACTATATGTTCAAATTAAGACGATTTTTAAAAGACTACAAAAAAGAATGTATCATCGGGCCGCTGTGCAAGCTGCTGGAAGCAATTTTGGAGCTGTTTGTGCCGCTGGTGATGGCGAACATCATCGACGTCGGCATCAAAAACCGCGACGCAGGCTATGTCTGGAAAATGGGCGCGCTGCTTTTGCTGCTCGCCGTTTTGGGCTGGTCGAGCGCCATGTTTACGCAGTATTTTGCCTCGCGCGCGTCGCAGGGCGCCGGCACCAAAATCCGCCGCGCGCTGTTTGCGCACATCAACACCCTTTCGCACGCCGAGCTGGATTTGCTCGGCACGCCCTCGCTGATTACGCGCATTACCAACGACACCAACCAGGTGCAGCAGAGTATTGCCATGATGATTCGCCTGCTCACGCGCGCGCCGTTTATCATCGTCGGGTCGCTTGTGATGGCGATGACGATTCATGTTAAGCTGTCGCTGATTTTCTTCGGCGCGTCGCTGCTGATTGCGCTCACGCTCTATTTCGTGATGACGCGCAGCGTGCCGATTTTCTCCGCCATGCAGAAAAAGCTCGACGGAATCGGCCGCGTTTCGCGTGAAAATTTGTCGGGAAGCCGCGTCATCCGCGCCTTTTCCAAGCAGAAAACCGAGTGTGCGCGCATGGACGCCGCCACCGAGGATTTGGCGCGAACGTCCATCCGCGTCAGCCGTCTGTCCGCGCTGCTCAGCCCCGTGACCTATGCCGTCACCGACGTCGCGATTATCGCGATTGTTTGGTTCGGCGCGGTTGAGGTGAACCTCGGCGGCATGCACACGGGCGACATTGTGGCGCTGGTCAGCTATATGACGCAGATTTTGCTCGCAATGGTTGTCGTGGCGAATCTTGTGATTTTGATGACGCGCGCCTCGGCGAGCGCCAAGCGCATTAACGAGGTGTTCGAAACCGAGCCCGGCGTCAGGGAGACCGCGCAAAAGCCGGTTGCGGCCGATGAATCCGCGCCGCAGCTTGTGTTTGACCACGTGAGCTTTCACTATCACCGCGACGGTGACGAGGTGCTCTCCGACATCAGCTTTTCCGTTAACCGCGGACAGACTGTCGGCATTATCGGCGGCACCGGCAGCGGCAAAAGCTCGCTGCTGCGGTTGATTCCGCGCTTTTATGATGTTGCCGCAGGCAAGGTTTTGGTGGACGGCGTTGACGTGCGCGACTATCCGTTTGCACAGCTGCGCCGCCAAATGGGCATTGTGCCGCAGCAAAGCGTGTTGTTTGCCGGCACCGTCCGCGACAATATGCAGTGGCGCGACAAGAATGTGACGGACGGGGAAATCATCCGCGCGCTCAAAATCGCGCAGGCGTATGAATTTGTTTCCAAGCTTCCGCAGGGACTCGACAGCCGTGTGGAGCAGGGCGGCAAGAACTTCAGCGGCGGTCAGCGCCAGCGGCTTTGCATTGCGCGCGCGCTGGTCGGCAATCTGAAGCTGTTGCTGCTCGACGACAGCTTTTCCGCCCTCGACTTGGCGACCGACGCCGCCTTGCGCAGGGCATTGAAAGAAAACACGCAGGACATGACGGTGCTCATCGTCACCCAGCGCAGCACCACCGTGCGCGACGCCGACCTCATTCTCGTGATGGGCGACGGCGAGCTTGCCGGACAGGGCACGCACGAGGAATTGTTTAAGACCTGCGAAATATACCGCGACATCTGCCTCTCGCAGCAGCAGGAAACGGAGGTGGGCGCATGAAAACCGCTTCTCCCGTCACCAAGGTGCTCAAAAAGCTCAGGCCCTACCGTCTGCTGTTGGTCTGCGCCGTGCTGTTTGCGCTTGTCAGCGTGTCGCTGACGCTTTATATTCCCGTGCTGATCGGTCAGGCGATTGACCGGATTATCGGCAAGGGCAGCGTTTCCTTTGACGATGTGGCGCGGATTTTGGGCTATATCGCCGTCGCGGTTGTCGGCGTGACGGTTTGCCAATGGCTGATGACCTATTTTGTTAACCTCGTCAGCTTCAAGGCGGTGCGCGACTTGCGGCGCGAGGTGTTCCGCAAGCTCAATTCCGTGCCGTTGTCCTATATCGACACTCACGCGCACGGCGACCTTATCAGCCGCGTCATCAACGACGTTGACGCGGTGGGCGACGGCTTGACGCAGCTCTTTTTGCAGTTGTTTTCGGGCGTGATCACGATTGTCGGCACGCTGATTTTTATGCTGATGATTGACTGGCGCATCGCCCTGGCCGTGTTCTTCTTAACGCCGTTGTCGCTGTTTGCGGCAGGCTTCATCGGCAAGCTCAGCGCCAGGCGCTTTCGTGAACAGCAGATGCTGCAGGGCGAGATTTCTTCGTTTGTAGAGGAGTACGTCGGCAACCAGCGCGTTGTTAAGGCGTTTTCCTATGAGGACGAGTCGTTTGCGGCGTTTGACAAATACAACAACACCCTCTATGACGTGGGCTTCAAGGCGCAGTACGCCGGTGCGCTCGCCAACCCCACCACGCGGCTTGTCAATGCGATTGTGTATGCCGCCGTGGGCATTGTCGGCGCGCTGACTGTGCTGTCGGGCACGCTGACTGTCGGCGGTCTGTCGTGCTTCATCACCTACGCCAACCAGTACACCAAGCCCTTTAACGAGGTGACGGGCGTGCTCACCCAGCTGCAAACGGGAATCGCCGCCGCGCGCCGCGTGTTCGAGGTGCTTGAGGCGGACGACGAAATTCCCGAAAGCGGCAACGCTTCGCCGGTTCACAGGGGAGAGGTTGCGCTTGATCATATCAGCTTTTCCTATATTCCCGAAAAGCCGCTGATAAAGGACTTTTCGCTCAAGGTCAGCAGCGGCACGCATGTGGCGATTGTCGGCCCTACCGGCTGCGGCAAAACCACGCTGATTAATCTGCTCATGCGCTTTTACGACGTGAACAGCGGCGCGATTTATGTGGACGGCGCGGACATCCGCGACATGCGGCGCGACGATTTGCGCGGCCGCTTCGGCATGGTGCTTCAGGACAGCTGGCTGTTTCAGGGCACCATTCGCGAAAACCTGCGCTACGGCAACGAAAACGCCACCGATGAGGAAATTGTTGCAGCGGCAAAGGCGGCATACGCCCACAGCTTCATTCGCCGCATGCCCAAGGGCTATGACACCGTTATCAGCGAGGGCGGCGGCAACCTCAGTCAGGGGCAAAAGCAACTGCTGTGTATTGCGCGCGCCATGCTGACGAATCCCGAAATTTTGATTTTGGACGAGGCGACCTCCTCTATCGACACCCTCACCGAAATTCGCGTGCAAAAAGCGTTTGCCAAAATGATGAAGGGGCGCACCAGCTTTGTTGTGGCGCACCGTTTGTCCACCATCAAGGAGAGCGACGTCATTCTCGTTATGCGCGACGGCGACATCATTGAGCAGGGCAGCCACCGCGAGCTGCTGCGGAAAAAGGGCTTTTATCATCACCTTTATCACGCGCAGTTTGCCGCGGAAGATAACAATTGACAATGCACTGAAAAATATGCTAATATTATCGAAGAAGCATGCATACCATTTTACGAGGTGATTTGATGTCCGGCGGCATTGAAAAGAAAATCGACAATTTAGTGAATCTTTTGATGGACGACTACTCCAAGGGCAGAACCATTGACGAGAACAAAATGTTCGCCTATCCCGACAAGGATGTGGTGATTGACATTCTCGAAAAGCTCAGGGTGGTCATCTATCCGGGCTATTATCCCAACAGCAACTACCGCACTTACACCGTGCGCAACAATATTTCGATTCTGCTTGAGGACATTATTTATAACCTCAAAAAGCAGACCGCGATTGTCCTGCGCTATACGCCCAAATTTGAAAACAGCGACGCGCAGACCATTGAGGAGGAGTCCGAGCGCATTACCTTTGCGTTTTTGGAAAAGCTCCCCAAAATTCGCGCGTATATCGAAACCGACATTCAGGCTTCTTATGACGGCGACCCGGCGGCGTATAACAAGGACGAAATCATCTGCACCTACCCGGGACTGTATGCGATTTTCACCAGCCGCATCGCCCACGAGCTGTTCCTGCTCGGCGTGCCGCTGATTCCGCGTATTATGACCGAGCACGCTCACAGCCTGACGGGTATCGACATCCACCCCGGCACCACCATCGGCAAGTACTTTTTCATCGACCACGGCACGGGCATTGTTATCGGTGAAACCACCGAAATCGGCAACAACGTCAAAATCTATCAGGGCGTCACCCTCGGCGCGCTGTCCACCCGCGGCGGACAGAACCTGCGCGGCAAAAAGCGCCACCCCACCATCAAGGACAACGTCACCATCTATTCGGGCGCGTCCATTCTCGGCGGCGACACCGTCATCGGCGAGGGCGTGGTTGTAGGCGGCAACGCCTTTATCACCACCTCCATTCCCGACGGTGCGAAGGTCAACGTCAAAAGCCAGGAGCTGATGTTCCGCTACGACTCCGGCAAGCGCGTGGAGTGCGAGGAAGTTGACCCCGACAAAAAATGGTTCCCCATGATATAATTCCATATAAGAAAAAACGCTGATTTTTGTCGGCGTTTTTTTATTGAACCGCTTGATTTATGATTTGATACTGTGCTACAATAAAATATATTCTATGCAGGATGTGGAACTATGACGATTAAAAAACGTTTTATCGCGCTGCTTGCCGC
>CADBSZ010000194.1 GCA_902797525.1 uncultured Ruminococcus sp.
GCTCGCAACGGAGCTATCCAAACGCAGCACGGGCAGCACCGTCTACGTCCTCGACGAGCCGACCACCGGACTGCACATCGCCGACGTTCACCGTCTGGTCGAGGTGCTGCAGCTGCTGGTGGAGGGCGGCAACACCGTGGTCGTCATCGAGCATAATCTCGACTTAATCAAAACCGCCGACCACATCATCGACCTCGGCCCCGAGGGCGGCGACATGGGCGGCAGGGTGATTGCTCAGGGCACCCCCGAGCAGGTTGCCAAAAACAAAAACTCCTTCACCGGCATGTATTTAAAGCCTTTGCTGGAGAAATAATTGCAAAATAATAGCGTGCAGTTTTCACTGCACGCCTTGCTTTTGCTTATGTGTTTATCACATCATTTAAAAACTTCGGATATTTCTGTATATATTGTTTCTTTGTTGGCTTCAGACTGCGCGTAATCAAGCATTATCTCTTTATCGGTGTCTTTATACCAATAATATGTAGCGCCGACGCGTTCTTCGTAAGGATGTTTTATCTTATAAAAACCAAATTGGTCATTAAGGCTTTCCATCCATTTCTCAGCTGTGTCGGTGTCAGATAATTGAGTAACAAAAACTATCTTTTTCATAACAGAATTACTTTTGCTAAATGTAAGCCATAGGGTTCCGGGTGTATCATCAAAAGTATAATTCTTGATTTTATAATTTTCTTCATCTTCGTCATCATACTCGCCGATACTCAGTTCAGGCGAGTATTTTTCAAAATCCTTTAAGACAGTAGCTTTGTCGGGCGCGGATTCGTACTTTAAAAAGTCTGCTTTTAGTTTGTCATTGCCTTGGCAGCCTGTTATCAGTACCGCCATGAGAATTGTCAGTATCAGTGCAACAGTTTTCTTCATTTTAGTCACTCCTTATTCTGTATCTTCCGCCGCCGCTGTTTCGGGCAGCAAATCCACGGGGGTTTCCACGTCCTTGAGCTTGCGCTGAATCTGACGGGTGCGCACGCCGACGAGGGTATCCAAATCCTTGTTTGCCTGGTCGAGCTTTTTCTGGGTGCTTTCAAGCACCTTGGCAAAGGTGTCAAACTCCTTTTTTACGCTGCCGAGCACCTGCCAAACCTCCGCGCTGCGTTTTTGCACGGCAAGGGTTTTGAAGCCCATTTGCAGCGAATTGAGCAGCGCCGCCATGGTGCTGGGGCCGGCGATATTCACGCGGTACTCGCGCTGCAAAACCTCCACCATGCCGCGGTTGACCACCTCGCTGTAAAGCCCCTCAAAGGGCAAAAACATAATCGCAAATTCGGTGGTGTTGGGCGGATCGATGTATTTGGTGCTGATGTCCTTCGCTTCGTTGCGGATGGTGGTAATCAGCGCCTTCACCGCCAAGTCAATCTGCGCCTTGTCGCCGTTGTCAATCGCCTCGCGCAGGGCGGCGTAGGTGTCGCCCGGGAATTTGGAGTCGATCGGCAGCCAAATATAGCCGTCGTCCTTCGCAGGCATTTTCACCGCGAATTCAACCACGTTTTTCGAGCCCTTTTTGGTCGCCACGTTTTCGGCGTACTGTTCCGGCGACAGGATTTCGGACAGGATACTGCCGAGCTGAATCTCGCCCAAAATGCCGCGCGTTTTAACGTTTGAAAGCACCTTTTTCAGGTCGCCCACGCCGGTGGCGAGGTTTTGCATTTCGCCCAAGCCCTTATACACCTGCTCCAGCCGCTGACTGACCAGCGAAAAGCTCTTGTTCATTTTGTCCTCAAGCGACTTTTCCAGCCGCTCGTCAACGGTTTTGCGCATTTCCTCAAGCTGACGGTTGTTGTCCTTTTGCAGCGCGTCCAGCCGCTTTTCAACGGTTTCGCGGTTTTCGCTGAGCTGCTTTTCCACCGTTTCGCGGTTATCGCTGAGCTGTTTGTCAACCGATTGCCGGATGTGCTCCAGCTTTTGCTCGTTTTGCAGGGAAAAGGTTTTCATGTGCTCCTCCAGCGTGCCCATGCGCTCATACTGGTTGTGCGCAAAGCTGCGCTGATTCTCCAGCAGCATGTCGCCCATGTTCTTTACGCTCGACTGCGTTTGGCTTGACAGCTCTTGCCGCAGCTCGCTTTGCTGAGAGGAAATTTCCTGCCGGACGGCGGAAATAATCTCCTGCGAGTTATCTTTATTTTTCTTTAAAAGAACAATAATCAATGTCACCACGCTGACAACACAGGTTGCCGCGCACACTGCTGTTAAAATCGGCTCCATAACCTCACTCCTTATGCGTTTATTGTAGCATAAGAAGCGTTCAAATGTCAATCGAGCGCTGTCCCGTTAATCGCCCAATGCTCAGTCAAACACCGATTCCACCACCTTGGCGCAGCCCTCGGGGGAGTACAAAAAGCGGCTGATGTGACCTTCGTCATGATAATACACCGGCTGAACAGGGTGATTGCGGCCGTCAAAGGTGTCGATGATAATCAGCTTAATTTTCATTTTTTCGGGGATAATGCTTTTGATGTAAACGCTTGCCTGCTGACCGACGCGCACGCCCTCCTTGGTTTCGGCAAGTCCGGCAAGGTTTGGGCTAAGCTCCACAAACGCGCCGTAATTTTCCACACTGCGCACAATGCCGGTCACGGTTTCGCCCGGGGAAAAGCCTGCGGCGTTTTCCTCCCACGTGCCGAGCAGCTCCTTGTGGCTCAGGCTGATTCTGCCGTTTTCAATCGACTTGATAATCGCGCGGATGTCCATGCCGACGGAAAAGCGCTCCTTTGGGTGCTCAATGCGCGACACGGAAATGGCGTCAATCGGCAGCAGCGCCGCGATGCCGCAGCCGATGTCGGCAAACGCGCCGAAGTTTTCAAGATGCGTCACGCGCGCGTCCACCACGTCGCCGCGCCGCAGGTGAGAGATGTAGTTTTCCATGCAGAGGCGCTGGGCGTTTGCGCGCGAAAGCAGGGCAAACGGTTCGCCGCCGTCCTCAAAAATATCCGTTACGGTGAAGCACACGGGGCGGTTTACGCGCGAAATCACCGCGATGTCGCGCACGGTGCCGTCCTTCATGCCCAGCGCGCCCTCCTCGCGCGGAATCATGCCGCGCATGCCGCCCAAATCTACGCAGAGGTTGTGCGACGCGTCGCAAAGCGCGGCGCGCGCCTCTAAAATTTTGCGGCTGTGCATCGCCTCGCGCAGCAGTCGCGGCGAGCGCAGGATTTGTTGGTTTTCAGTGGTTTTTATCCGCTTTCCCTCGGGTAAGTATTCTGACATTTTCGTACCTCCGATATGCTTTGGTTTCAGGAAAGTGTATGTTTTTTTTCGGTGTTTTATGACTTTGCCGCATGTCGGCAATTTTTTATTGA
>CADBSZ010000195.1 GCA_902797525.1 uncultured Ruminococcus sp.
CTCACCATGCTCTACCGCCTGACGCCCACCCTGATTCGCGAGGGCAAGGTGTTCATCGCCGAATCGCCCTTGTATGAAATCACCACCAAAAACGAGGTGTATTTCGCCTATGACGAGTCCGAAAAGGACGCGTTCCTCACACAAATCGGCGACCAAAAATACACGATTCAGCGCAGCAAGGGACTGGGTGAAAACGAACCTGACATGATGAACCTCACCACCATGAACCCCAAAACACGCCGTCTGATTAAGGTGATGCCCGACGACGCACAGCAGACCGCCGAGATTTTTGACGTTCTTATCGGCAACAACCTGCAGGCAAGAAAAGATTACATCGTCGAGCACGGCAACGAATACATCGACCAGCTCGACGTCAGCTAAGGAGGCAAAGTAATTGGCACCAAAAAAGAAAAAGACGCCAAAAGCGGCGCCTTCCAAAATACACGGCGTTATCAACGGCGCCGGCGAGGTCGTGGAGCAGCCGATTGTCTCCACCATCCGCGAAAACTTCATGCCCTACGCCATGAGCGTTATTCTGTCGCGCGCGATTCCCGAAATTGACGGCTTCAAGCCCTCACACCGCAAGCTCCTTTATATGATGTACAAAATGGGACTGTTAAACAGCGGCCGTACCAAGTCCGCCAACATTGTCGGCGCGACCATGAAGCTCAATCCCCACGGCGACGCGGCGATTTATGACACCATGGTGCGTCTGTCGCGCGGCTACGAGGCGCTGCTGCACCCGTATGTCGACTCCAAGGGTAACTTCGGTAAGTTCTACAGCCGTGACATGGCGTGGGCTGCTTCGCGATATACAGAAGCAAAGCTCGCGCCTATCTGCAACGAGCTGTTCCGCGACATCGACAAGGACACCGTCGATTTTGTCGACAACTACGACAACACCATGAAGGAGCCGTCGCTGTTGCCCACCGTATTTCCTTCGGTGCTCGTCAACACCAACACGGGTATCGCCGTCGGCATGGCGAGCAACATCTGCTCCTTTAACCTCAGAGAAATTTGCGAGACCACAGCGGCAATCATCCGCGATCCCGCCCACGACGTCAAGTCCACGCTGCCGGCGCCCGATTTTATCGGCGGCTGCCAGATTCTTTACGACGAAAAGGCTATCGACCAGGTCTATGAAACGGGCAAGGGCAGCATCCGCCTTCGCGCGCGTTATCAATATGACAAATCCGCCAATTGTATCGACATTCTCTCCATCCCCAGCACCACCACCTGCGAGGTGATTATCGAGAAGATTATCGACCTCGTCAAGCAAGGCAAGGTTAAGGAAATCTCCGACGTCCGCGACGAAACGGGTATCGACGGTCTCAAAATTACCATCGACCTCAAGCGCGGCACCAATCCCGATTTGCTGATGGCAAAGCTGTTTAAGCTCACTACGCTCGAGGACAGCTACGCCTGCAACTTCAACGTGCTCATCGGCGGCGTGCCGATGGTGCTCGGCGTCAAGGCGCTGCTCGAGGAGTGGATTGCCTTCCGTATGGAGTGCGTCAAGCGCCGCACCTATTTTGACCGCACCAAAAAGGCGGAGCGCCTGCACCTGCTGCAGGGCTTGGCAAAAATCTTGCTCGACATCGACAAGGCGATAAAAATCATCCGCGAAACCGACGAGGAAATCGAGGTTGTTCCCAATTTGATGATTGGCTTCGGCATTGACAAAACCCAGGCGGAATACGTTGCCGAAATCAAGCTGCGCCACCTTAACCGCGAATACATCTTAAAGCGCACGCAGGATATTGAGCAGCTCGAAAACGAAATCAAGGACCTCGACGACATCCTTAAAAGCAAGGCGCGCGTCAAGACGATTATCGTCAAGGAGCTTAAAGCCGTTGCCGAAAAATACGGCGAGCCGCGTCGCAGTATTATTATCTATGAGGACGCCGTGCAGCAATATCACGAGGAAAACGCGGCGGTCGACGACTATCCCTGCACCTTCTTCTTCACCAGAGAGGGCTATTTCAAGAAAATCACGCCGCAGTCGCTGCGCATGAGCGGCGCGCACAAGTTAAAGGACGGCGACGAAATCACGCAGGAAATCGAGTTTTCCAACGACTGCGATTTGCTGTTCTTCACCGACAAGGCGCAGGTCTACAAGTGCAAGGCTGACGATTTCGACTCCACCAAGGCGAGCGCGCTGGGCGATTATGTCGCCGCCAAGCTCGGCATGGACGAGGGCGAAAACGCCGTCTATATGGTCGCCACCAAGGACTACAAGGGCATGCTGCTCTTTGCCTTTGAAAACGGCAAGGCGGCAAAGGTGCCGCTCGAAGCTTATGCCACCAAAACCAACCGCAAAAAGCTGACGGGCGCTTATTCCGACAAGTCGCCGCTGGTCGGCGCAGTGTGGCTTGATGAGGACAAGGAAATTCTTTTCACCGCCTCCTCGGGCAGAATGCTGCTCGTTCACACCGGTGCGCTTGCACTCAAAACCACCCGCGCCACCCAGGGCGTGGCGGTGATGAAGCTGAAAAAGGGCCACCGCGTGTTCACCATCGCACCGTATCAGGAAGGCGTTTTTGCCAAGCCTGCGCGCTACCGCACACGCTCGCTGCCGGCCCTCGGTGCACTGCCCTCAAACGAGGACAAAACCGACGAGCAGCTTTCACTGATTTAATTTTTCATAATTTTTCAAAAAAGACTTGAAAACCACTGCTTTTTATGGTAATATGGTTAAGTTGATTATTGTATATCAGGCGAATGTTGCAAGGATTCGCAAATGAAAGGAAGATAATATGAACGCATTTGGTATTGTGCTCGGAATTGTTTTGGCAATCGTTTCCGTTGCCATCATCGTAGTCATCATTCTTCAGGAAGGCAACCAGCAGGGCATCGGCGTTGTTACCGGCGCGGCTGATTCCTATTTCTCCAAGAACAAGGCTCGTTCCATCGACGCATTCCTCTCACGCTGGACAAAGGTTTTCGCGGCGGTTTTCGTTGTTTTCGTCATCGCACTCAACGCGCTTTCCTTCTTCGGCATTCTGTAATAAACAGACATTAAAAAGCATATAATAGACCGTCGGATTCCGGCGGTCTATTTTTGTTTTCGGAGATGTTCATATGCCTTCATGGGGAATTGCGGTCATTCTTGTTTCGGCGTGGATTCTGTTTGCGCTGCTGCATTATCTGTCAAAAAATAAACGCCCTTTCAAAAGGGCGCTTTTGTCTATGGCAATCGGCTTGATAACGCTTCTTGCGGTCAATCTGCTGTCGGGCTTCACGGGCGTCAAAATCCCCGTCAGCCTGCTGTCGCTGCTCACCTCCGCCGTCGGCGGCGTGCCGGGCGTTACCTTGCTGTTGTTTTTAAATCTGTTTTTCTGAGTTGTTTAAATTAAGGTGCCGTAAACCTCTTCCAATGCCTCGCCGACATTCTCGGTGTCCTTGGTCATCAGCCCGAGCATGGTTTTGTAAACGGTCTGCGGATAACTCAAAAAGTTTTTCTTAATTACCTCTGCCTGTTCAAAGCTCGGCGCATACAGCACAAAGGAAAACAAGTCCATCTCGCCGCCCGAAACGCGGCACTTTACCTCAAAGCCGTTGGCGGTTTTCACAATATCCACAAAGTTCTCGCGCGCGGTTTTGCGTTCGCTCAAAAGCCGCAGGGCGCAGTCATAGGACTTTTGCTTCACGGTGTGCGCCAGCGTGGTTTCGAGCTGGCTGGCAATCACTTTGCCGTCGTTTGACAGCACATAGGTTTGCTCGCCGTCCACCATGTCGCCGGGCAGCAGGTTTTTGTCCTTCACCAGCTCCTCAAACGCGACGACAATCTCAAAAAAATTGGCAAGCTCGTCAGCGCGGATTGCCTCTACCACCAGGTTTTGGCTCATTTTATCATTCACCGAGTTGAACAGATAGCAAATCAAAATTTTGATTTCGTTTTTGCTTCTCAGTCCGCCCGGAGCAATTCCTTCGTCAAAGGTATCAAATGCCATATTTTTCACCTACCGATTTTTACTAATAACCCAATTATA
>CADBSZ010000196.1 GCA_902797525.1 uncultured Ruminococcus sp.
CGGCTGATTGCCGAATACATCAATTGCGGAGGTGCGTTCCATGGTTAATTATGAACTGTTGAAAAAGCTTTGCTCCGCGCGCGGTATTTCCGGCAGCGAGGACGCGGTGCGTGACATTATCATCAATGAAATCAAGGATTTTGCCGATTATCAAATCGATAATCTCGGCAATCTTCTTGTGCATAAAAAGGGCAAACAGTCTGCCAAGAGCCGTTTGATGCTCTCTGCGCATATGGATGAGGTCGGTCTGATGGTAACAGACATCACATCCGACGGCTTTCTCAAATTTGACGAGGTAGGCGGAATCGACCGCCGTGTATTATTGGGCAAAGCCGTTGCAGTCGGCAAAAACAATGTTCCCGGCGTCATCGGCGTCAAGCCCATTCACCTCACCAAGGGCGATGAGTCGCAAACAATTCCCGAGCTTGGCGACATGTATATCGACATCGGTGCCGACAGCTTGGAGCAGGCGCTCGAGGTTGTCGGTTACGGCGACAGCGTTCACTACAGCGGTGAATTTCTGGAGAACGATTACACTGTCAATTCCAAGGCGATTGACGACCGTTTTGGTTGTTATGTGCTCATTGAGCTGATAAAAAGCGATCTGAAATACGATACGGACTTTGCCTTTGTTGTCCAAGAGGAGGTCGGCTTGCGCGGCGCCAAGGTGGCGGCGTACACCCTCAATCCGCAGTTTGCGCTCGTGATTGAAACCACTACCTCTGCCGAAATTCCCGAGGTTGACAAAATCCGTCAGGTGTGCAATCTCGGTGAAGGCGCGGTTATTTCCGTTATGGACAGACACACTATCTACGATAAAGCGCTGGTACAATACGCCTTTGACACAGCCAAAAAAATCGGCGTGAAGGCGCAGTATAAACGCGCGGTAGCCGGCGGCAACGACTCCGGCGCGATTCACCAAAGCCGCGGCGGCGTGCGCACGCTTGCCGTATCTCTTGCCTGCCGTTATCTACACGCGCCGAGCACGGTCGCTTCAAAAGCCGACTGCGAGAGCGTTCTTGCACTCACTCAAGCCCTTGCCGAACAAATTGCGGGAGGAGAGCTTGCGCAATGATACGTTCTGTAACAGACGGACTTGATTTTGCAGCGGAGCTGCTGAAAATGTCAGACGGCGATCCGTTTGCCTGCCGCATTCTTTCGCTCTTTCACAGCTATCATCCCGGGCTGGCGTTTGTCGATTACTGGCTCACAGCTGACGATGACGGCACAACAAACGGAGCAATTGCGCGCAACGGCTCAAACTTTATTTTGTTTTTAACCGAGCAAAGCGCGCTCGATGAAATTGCTTCCTTCCTGCGCCTTTCGGGTGCGACCGGCATCTTGTGCGACGGTAAATACCGTCTTGATTTTTCCGCCGGAGACACTACGGGTGTGATTATGAAAATCAACACGCCGATTGACGTCGCAGACGAAGATATCACACTGGTTGAACCCGACATCAAATCCGCATATGAGTTAATCTCTCTGTGTGCGGACGAAAACTTTACGCCGCCTGCGTTTGAGGATTTTTATGTAGACGTCAACCATAAGCTTCGCCACGGCGCCATGCGTATGTATGGTATTATAGATGAGGGAACCCTCGCGGCATTGGCGCTCACGGTTGCCGAAAGCGGCGACGGCGCGGTGTTGGGCGCGGTAGCCTGCCATCCCGATTACCGCCGCAAGGGCTTTGGCTCGCTGATTGTTCAGCACACTGTGAACCGCCTGATTGCAGAGCAAAAAACGGTATTTTTGCATCGTGCCGAAAACGCCAACGCTGCCTTTTATCATAAGCTCGGTTTCATCGACTGCGGCATTTGGCGTGAGTATAAAGTATAAGGGATTGATTTTTTGAACTTTTTTGATATAGATAACCGTGTTTTGAAGGCAGCCGACAAAGCGATAGCGCTTTGTGCGGACAAGCTGAAAGAAATCGACGAAATTCAGGAATACAACCAAATCAAAATGATAAAAGCGTTTCAAAACGCAGGTGTGCGTGAAAGTTATTTCAGCGGCTCCACAGGCTACGGCTATGACGACTTCGGCCGCGATGCGCTCGACCGCGTTTACGCCTATGCCTTTGACGCGGAGGACGCGCTGGTGCGCCACAATTTTGTCAGCGGCACCCACGCGCTCACTGTTGCCCTGTTTGGTATGCTGCGTCCGGGCGACACTATGCTCAGCGTTACCGGCATGCCCTACGACACCATTCGCTCCGCTATCGGCATTGAGGGTGATTATCCCGGTTCGCTCAAGGATTTTGACATTCGATTTGAAATGACCGGTTTGTTGTCCGACGGCACGCTCGACTATGCGCAAACTCAGCAGGACATCGAGGCCAAGCAGCCGAAAATGGTTTATATTCAGCGTTCGCGCGGCTATAGCACGCGTCCTACGCTGACATGGCGCGAAATCAAAAAAATCTGCGATATTTCCAAAAAAGCCTCGCCAAAATCCATCATCATGCTCGACAATTGCTACGGTGAGTTTGTCGAAAAGGTCGAGCCGCTCACCCTCGGCGTGGACATTATGGCGGGCTCGCTGATTAAAAACGCCGGCGGCGGAATCGCTCCCACCGGCGGCTATATCGCAGGCAAGCATCAACTGGTCGAAATGTGCGCCTACCGACTGACGACTCCCGGCACCGGCAAGGAAATCGGCGCAACCCTCGGCAACAACCGCGAGCTGTTTATGGGCGCCTATCATGCACCGCATGTCACGGGCGAAGCGCTCAAAACCGCTGTGTTTGCATCTGCACTGTTTGAAATTTTGGGCTATGAAACCGCTCCGAAATTCAGTGACAGCAGGGGAGACATCATTCAACTGATTATGCTCGGCAACGAACATCGCCTTTGCAAATTCTGCGAGGGCATTCAGGCAGGCTCCGCTGTCGACAGCTTTGTTGTTCCTGTTCCGTCCGATATGCCGGGCTATGAAAGTCAGGTGATTATGGCGGCAGGTGCGTTTACGCTCGGCAGTTCCATTGAGCTTTCCGCCGACGCGCCTCTGCGTGAGCCGTACGCCGTATGGATGCAGGGCGGACTCAATTTTCACGGCGGCAAGCTCGGCGTTATGCTCGCCGCTGACAAAGTTCTCAAATATGAAGACAGTTTAATACTATTCTCTGATAGAAAGTAGACAACTTTCTATCAGAGAGAAAACGCTTGGCGCGTTTTCCAATTGCGCAAAAGC
>CADBSZ010000197.1 GCA_902797525.1 uncultured Ruminococcus sp.
CCGCATTTTTAGCGCCTGTTGTAATGGTGTGGTCTGTCATTCTTTTGCTGCAATACGCAAGCAGTTCACTGACAATCGTCACCGCAATTTGGCTGGTTTTACTTGTTGTCGCCGTTGTTATTCTGCTGGCAATGCTGACGCCGAAGTTCAAGATTGTCCAGAAGCTGACCGACGCGCTCAACGTCGCATCCAGAGAAAATCTGACCGGCGTAAGAGTTGTCAGAGCGTTCAACGCGGAATCCTATCAGGAAAACAAGTTTGAAAAGGTCAACGTTGCCTTCACCAAGGTACAGATTTTTGCCGGCAGAACCCTGTCGTTCTTCACACCGTTTGTCATGATGGTTATGTCGGGACTGTCCCTGTCCATTCTGTGGGCAAGCGCTTTTGTTCTCAACGGCATGGATATGGAAGCCGCCAAGGTTTCCTTCAGCGCGACGAACGCATTTGTTATGCTCGCAAGCCAGATTATTATGTCCTTCGTTTTGATGGTTACGCTGATTGTTATCTGGCCGAGAGCTTCTGTCAGCGCAAAGCGTATTCACGAGGTCATCACGCATGAGGTTTCCGTTTTGGATACCGACAATCCCGTTGAATTCAAGGAAAAAGGTACCATCGAATTCAAAAACGTCGGCTTCGCTTATCCCGGCTCGGAAAAAGAGGCTGTGTCCGACATTTCCTTTAAGGTTAAGCAGGGTGAAACCATTGCGTTTATCGGCGCCACCGGCAGCGGTAAAACGACGATTATCAATATGATTCCCCGTATGGCTGACTGCACCCGAGGCGAAGTACTCGTGGACGGCGTCAACGTCAAGGACGTTCTCCAGCAGGATCTGAGAGACCGCATTGGTTACGCGCCGCAAAGAGGCTTCCTCTTTAAGGGCAATATCAAAGAAAACATCGCCTTCAAGGATCCCGAAATGTCGCTTCTCGACGTCAGATGGGCTGCTGAAATTGCAGACGCCGACGGCTTTGTTATGAAGAAGAGAAACGGATATGATTCCGAGGTTGCTCAGGGCGGCTCGAACTTCTCCGGCGGTCAAAAGCAAAGACTTTGTATCGCAAGAGCGGTTGCAACCAAGCCTGAGATTTTGATTTTCGACGACTCGTTCTCGGCGCTCGACTACAAGACCGACAAAACGGTCAGAAGCCGTATTGCGGAGCAGCTTCCCGAAACCACAAGAGTCATCATCGCACAGCGCGTCGGTACCATTATGGACGCAGACCAGATTGTCGTTTTGGATCACGGCCAGATGGTTGGTATCGGCAAGCACTATGACCTTGTCAGAAACTGTCCTGTTTATCAGGAGATTGCGTTATCACAGCTTAGTAAGGAGGAGTTAGGACTATGAGTACAAACACCAAAGCTCCCGCTAAGGAAAAGAACAAGCTGGGCAGCCTTGTAAAGGCGTTCCGTCATTACTATGCTCCCTTTATTGTTTCGATTATTTTGCTGATCGCGTCGGTTATCTTTACCATCTTAACTCCCGGCACGATTCGCAGCCTGACCAATGAAATTTCGCCCGTCGGCAAAGAGGCGGTTGCCGGTAATTTCGTTGTCAACATGGAAAACGTAACCTACTACGCGCTGACGCTCGTTTTCTACGTCGGCACCGCGTTCATCACCGGCTTTATTTCCGGCTTTATTCTTAACACCATCATTCAAAAATTCTCAAAAGACATCAGACAGCAGATTTCTTGCAAAATCAACAAGATGCCTCTTGATTATTTTGATACCACACAAACCGGTGATATTCTTTCGGTTATCACCAACGACGTCGATATTCTCAGCACCTCGCTGCAAAACTCCGTGAGTATGCTGGTGCAGTCCGGCGTTATGCTGCTCGGCGTATTCATCGCCATGTTCCTCGCCTGCTGGCAGATGGCGCTCGTTGTTGTTGCCTCGCTGCCCGTCATGCTGATCATCATCGGTCTTACCTTCAGGTACGCCCTGCCGCTGTTCGACAAAAACCAGCAGCTTCTCGGTGACGTTAACGCGACCGTTGAAGAAAACTATTCCGGCCAGCTCGTTATCAAGGCGTTCAACGCCGAAGGTCAAAAGGTTGAGGAATTTAAGAAGAAAAACGATTTGTTCGGCACCATTCTTTACCGTTCCCAGGCTATCGGTACGCTGATTGAGCCTGCCATGCAGTTTGTATCCTACCTGACCTACGCAGCGGTTCTGATTGTCGCAGGTCTGCTCTTTGCCAACGGCGCAATTTCCGACATCGGCGTTATCACCGGCTTTATCGTATATGTATCGCTGTTCCAGGAGCCTCTGGCGCAAATCGGTCAGGCGAGCTCCACCATTCAGCTCGGTACCGCTGCCTGCAACAGAGTATTCACCTTCCTCGAGCAGGAAGAGCTTCCCGACGAGGGCGACAAGAAAGATCTTCTCGACCACAACCACATCCGCGGCGAGGTTGAATTTAAAGACGTATGCTTCGGCTACGATCCCAAAAAGCTCACTATCACCAACTTCTCCGGTAAGATTAAGCCCGGCATGAAGGTCGCCATCATCGGCCCCACCGGCGCCGGCAAGACCACGCTGGTTAACCTGCTGATGCGCTTCTATGAAATCACCAGCGGCGACATTCTGGTTGACGGCGTATCGATTAAGGATATGTCGCGCCGCGAGCTCAGAGACATCTTCGGCATGATTCTGCAGGAGACATGGGTTATCAACGGCACCCTCCGCGAGAACATTGTTTACAACCTGAAAAATGTTGACGAAAACAGACTTCAGGAAATTCTGGAGGAAACCAACCTGAGCCACTACGTTGCTACGTTGCCGCAGGGACTTGACACCGTCATCCAGAAGGAAAGCGCGCTCTCTGCCGGACAGAAGCAGCTCGTCACCATCGCGAGAGCGATGACCGAAAACGCGCCGATGCTGATTCTCGACGAAGCGACCAGTAACGTCGACACCAGAACAGAGATTTTGATTCAGAAGGCGATGGATTCTCTGACCAGCGGCAGAACAAGCTTTGTTATTGCGCACAGACTTTCCACCATCAAGAACGCCGACCTGATTTTTGTTATGAAGGACGGCAACATTGTAGAAACCGGCAACCACGACTCTCTGATGGAGCTCGGCGGACTCTACAGCGAAATCTACAATTCTCAGTTCAACTGATAACAGAACGGCCCGCCTGTTAAGAAACAAAAAATCCGCTTCTTAACGGGGAACGGCTAACAAACTTCCATAAAAAAACTCAGGGATTATCTCGTTTGAGATTCCCTGAGTTTTTTATTTTTTTTAAGCTCCGCATCTTATACCCAATTTGCATTTTCGGGGAGCTTATGATACAATAGAAAAAAACAACCGGGAGGAACCTATGAAGCGAATATCTGCAATTGTTTGTTCTGTCATGATGCTTTGCGTCAGCGTGTTTTCTGCCTCCGCCGTCAATTACGGCTTTGACGCAGACGCCGTGTCGGACGCGGTTTATCTGGAAAACCTGAATAACGGGGCAATCGTTTTTGAAAAGAACGCCGATCAGCGCCAATATCCCGCTTCCACCACAAAGATAATGACCTTTATCATCACAGCCGAAAATGTCGCAGACCGCGACAACACCAAGGTGACGATTAAGCAGGAGGTGATTGACGGACTGGACCCCGAGAGCACGGTCATGGGGCTGTCGCAGCATGTGGGCGAGCAGGTTTCCGTTAAAGACCTTTTGTACGGACTGATGCTTCCGTCCGGCAACGACGCCGCGCTGGTGCTGGCGGATTATGTCGGCGGCGGCATTTCGGGCTTTGCCGAGAAGATGAACGCCAAGGCCGCCGAGCTGGGCTGCACGAACACCCATTTTGCCAATCCGCACGGACTGTTCGATTCCGAGCATTACACCACCGCGCGCGATATGGCGCTGATTGCCAAGCACGCCATGACCATTCCCGGCTTTATGGAAATATGCAACACGGTATACTACACGCCCGAGGGCTTTGAAACGCTGCATAACACCAACTACATGCTCGACCAAGAGGAAGAGGGCGGCGCGTATTACTATCCGTATACAAGGGGCATCAAAACCGGTTATCTTGACGAGGCAGGCAAGTGCCTTGTCACCTCAGCCGACAAGGACGGCAACAAATATTTGTGCGTTTGCCTGGGAGCGGATTTTTCCTATGAGGAAAACGTCAACTACGCGATGAAGGATACCGCAAAGCTGTATGAATGGGCATATGAAAACCTGGGCGACCAAACGATATACAGTCCCTCGGACGCCCTTGCCTCCGTCAACGTCAAGTATGTCAAAGACGGAAAAACGCTCAGTGCGGTTCCCGAAAAGGCTGTTTCCGCCTTTCTGCCGAACAATTACGATAAAAACCGGTTGCAGGTTGACGTCAAGTGTGCCGAGCAGGCGGAAGCCCCTGTCAAAAAGGGCGACGTGCTCGGAACGCTCAGCGTGAAATATGAGGACCTTGACCTGGGCGTAACCAATCTGGTTGCCGCCGAGGATGTTGAGCGAACCGTCTCCCCTCTTGAGGCGTTCGTCACGGAAAACACCGGGCTTGTGATTATTTTGGCGGCAGCGCTGGTGGCAATGATCGCGTTGATTATCATTTTGATTGCGGTTCATTCCGCACGAAAGCGCCGCAGAGCGCGCCGGCATTCACGCGCAGGCGGCCGCCGTTACAGAGACTGATTTTTTTAAGTTATCATAAAAACAGCAGCAAACCAACATACGGTTTGCTGCTGTTTCCTTTTGCCGGAAAGACGTCCCCTCGCGTCAAAAAGGGATACAGGCAGAGCCCGTATCCCCCAATTCTTTTCGCTTATGATTTGGTCAGGACCTTTTTATTCCACGAGGTTTTTCCGCATTTCGGGCATTTCATCCGCCGCGTTCTGCCCATATGCATCGACCAAAGAACGCTGCGAAAAGGCGGCACATATTGATGGCCGCACTCGGCGCACTCGTAGTAGCCTGCCGTTTGCTCGATTTTCAGGCAATAGCCGATTCCGACTGCAAACGGCACCGCCCCGGCAATGATGAGGCAGACGCGCGCCCAAGCGGGCATGGAAAGAAAGCTTGCGGCACACACTGCGCCAAACAAAATCATCGAAGCGAGCACTCCGATTAATATTTCCAGAGAAAGCAGCCTTTTGTCCGCTTCTTCCTTTTGCCTTGCCATTTCGATTAACAGCTGTTCGGATTTTTCCTTGTAGTTCTCCATTACGACAACCTCCCCGTTAAACAAATCGTTGATGGTAATGTTCAGCAGGCGGCACAGCTCCGGCATAACGGCAACGTCGGGCAGCGACTTTCCCGTTTCCCATTTTGACACCGCTCTGTCGGTAATGTTCAGCTTTTCCGCCAGCTGCATTTGCGTCATGTGATTCGCCTTTCGGCGGTCGGCGATAAATCTTCCGATTTTGACCTGATCCATATTTCCGCCTCCTTTCACGCTCTATTGTAATCCCGCCGCGCTCAAAAAGCAACAAACCAACGGTTGAGTTTTCATTTTCATACCATCGGTGGGGTTGAAAACGGTCAAATTTGATAAAGCAAAAAGCCGACGGAAGGTTTACGCTTCCGTCGGCTGTAAATTTCAAATGAGTAATTACGCTCTGAGCTCCTCTTCGGTATCGCCCGAATAGTACACCTTTTTGATGTCGGCGCCGAGGGACTTGAACTTTTCAACAACGTCCTCATAGCCGCGCTCGATATACTGAATGCTCGAGATTTCGGTGGTGCCGTTCACCTGCAAGGCGGCAATAATCATCGCCGCGCCGGCGCGAAGGTCGGTCGCCTTTACGGGAGCCGCCGTCAGCGGAGAGCCGCCCTCGATAATGGCAAGTCTGCCTTCAACCGAGATATGCGCGCCCATGCGAATCAGCTCGCTGATGTATTGATAGCGGTTGTCCCAAACGTTTTCGTTGACAATGCTGGTGCCGGGAACACCCATCAGCAGCGCCGTAAACTGCGGCTGGCAGTCAGTCGGAAAGCCGGGGTGCGGCATGGTTTTGATGTTGCAGCGCTTGAGCGGCTTAACGGTCGCGTCAATGGTAAGCGCCTCGTCATATTCGGTAATCTTAACGCCCATTTCACGGAACTTGGCGGAGATGGACTCCAAATGCTTGGGCGTGATATTTTTAATGGTGATGCAGCCGCGTGTTGCCGCCGCCGCGCACATATAGGTGCCTGCTTCAATCTGGTCGGGAATGATGGAATAGGTGATGCCGTGCAAATAAGACACGCCTCTGACCTTGATCACATCGGTACCGGCGCCGCGGATATCCGCGCCCATGGAGTTCAGGAAGTTGGCGAGGTCAACAATATGGGGCTCCTTTGCGGCATTTTCAATAATGGTCAAGCCCTTTGCCTTGCATGCCGCCAGCATGATATTCATGGTAGCGCCTACGGACACCACGTCAAGATAGATGTGGCTGCCGGTAAGCTCACCGTCGCAGTCGGCTTCAATAATAGCGCCGTCTACCAAACGGGTTTCCGCG
>CADBSZ010000198.1 GCA_902797525.1 uncultured Ruminococcus sp.
CCGTCGCCGCCGACGTTCAGACCCGAAACAAGAGGACGCGAGGTTTCATCGCCGTAGAAAATCTGAATGCCGCCGGGCAAAAGCTGGAACGCCGTGCCCTGCCAGTAGGGATTGCTGCGAACCAGGTTGGTATCGTGTGAGGAAAGATAGGTCAGTACGTTATAGTTGGGATCGCCGTTGATGTTGGAGGCGTAGTTCTGATACATGCCGTTAACAGAGCCTGCGTCGGGCATGCCATTCGATCCGCCGGTGTCGCCGGTAATCGAGAAGTTGATCATGGAGTCAAAGCCGCCCTCGGTAAAGTAGGGGCTTTTGCCAAGGCCGTGGCCCCAGCACTCGCCGGTCATCCAGAAGTCCTCGTCCCAGTCGGCGCCGTCTGCGGTGGGGTTGTTTTTGCGCCAGGTGTTCAGCGCGGCAACGCACTTGTTTTTGAGCTTTTTCCAGGAAGGCAGCTCAACGTGCTTTGCGGTGTCGCAGCGGAAGCCGTCAACGCCGTAGGTTTCAACCCACTCTGCAAGCCAGGTGGTGAGATAGTCGGAAACGGTGCCGCTGCTGCCGTATTTCGCGATTTTGGAGTTATAGGTGCCTGCTTTTTGCCATTTTTCCTTCAGGAAGGTCGGAATGCTGACATTTGCGGTGGACTCGGTGCGGAAGTCGGGCAGACCTGCCAGACACTTATGCAAATCATCGCCGCCGCTGCCGTCGTGATAGCCCGGCAAGCCGCTGCGTACCCAGCTGTCGCCCCACCAGCGTCCCCAGTCGGAGGCGGAGGATTCATAGTCGATGTAACTGTGGAAGCCGTCAACGTTCGTCAGCTTATATTTGTAAGCGTCGATGGCACTTTTGTTGGCGATGGTACCGTAGTTGAATTCTTCCATATCGAGAATGTTATTGTAGCCGGCGTGGTTCATAACGATGTCCATCACAATGCGGATGCCGTGCTTGTGCGCGGTGTCAACCATTGTTTTGAACTCCTCTTTGGTACCAAAGTTTTCGTCGGTTTCGGTGTAGTCGAGCACATAATAGCCGTGATAGGAATAGTGCGCAAAATGACCGTCGCCGGAGTCAACATAGCCGTGAATCTGCTCGTAAGGAGCGGAAATCCACAGGGCGTTGACGCCCAGCTTGTCAAAGTAGCCTTCGTTGATTTTCTTCGTCAGGCCGGCAAAGTCGCCGCCGTGGAAGGTGCCCGGAGCGGTGTTCCAGCCGCTGAGGGGGTTGCCGTTGGCATCGAGCGCACGGCCATAAGCATGGTCGTTCGAGGTGTTTCCGTTATAAAAACGGTCGGTCAGGAGAAAATAAACATTTGCATTGTCCCACGAAAAATCGGAGGGGGTTTCGATTTTGCTTACGCCTGCGGCAGCGGAATCAATTGTCGCGGCGTTTACCGGAACGGCAAACGCGAACATCGAAACCAGCATCGCAAGGCAAAGCGCGATTGAAATGGTTTTTCTTTGCATTTCAAAACTTCCTTTCTTTTTTTAAATACTCCGCGTAAGCATCATCAACAGGGCAAACTCCCCATGATAAATTTTACAATTTTATTATACCATAATATCTTGTTTTTTCAATGCTCATATTGTCTAAACATTTTAAATTATTTCCTCAACTGATTATATCTTCCATCCTCTAAATTGTTGCAATTGCAACCTGAGTGCCTCGAGGGGCATTGCGCCTTCGGACAACGCGGCAAAAGCAACGCATCGGCAGAACGGCGCGTCAAAGGGTGTGCAGCGTGTCACAACATTAATTTGAAGTAATCCACTCAGCGAGACGCTGAACCGCGCCGTTAGACCGATGTTGCCGTTCAACCGATTTGTCCAAAGGCGCATCGGATGCAGCGTCACGTTGCTGAGAAATTTGCGGAAATGTATTGTTTTTAGGCGAAGAATGTTGTATAATCATTATATATGTATTTATTTTGAGAAAAGACAGGTGAAAACCCATGAGCGACCGCAACCGTGACGATTATTTCGATTTAGATAATTTTGATGACAGCGTTGACAGCCGCGACTACCGCCGCCGTCAGCCGAACCGCCGTCAGACCAATTACGGCGGCAGACCGTCCTATAACACGCGTCGCCCCGTAAAACGTCGCCGCAACCGCACGCGCACCCGCAACCGCGTGATGATTGTTACAGCAGGTTTGCTGGCGGTTGTGTTGGTGTTTACGCTGCTCATTTTGATGTTCCGCGGCTGCGGCGGCAAAAAAACGCCCGTCGGCGTTTCAACCGAGCCGAAGAACAAGCAGGAAACCACCGTGGATCCTTCAGTTGATCCCAGCAATCCGCAGGGCGCAACCAACCCCAACGACAAGCTGTCGCCTGCAAACTTTATTGCTCCGAATCCCACCGACGATAATTCGGAGGGCTACGACGCAGGTGCGATTTATGTTTGGAACAAAACCGGCTTTGAGCTGTTCGGCGGCAGCGAATATACCGCAAAAACCTACGCCGAAACCATCAACGGCTTTGCCGACAAGCTGGCCGGCATGAACGTTTACAGCATGATGATTCCGAACCACACCGAAATCGGTCTGCCCGAACGCCTGAAGGCGACGGCAAACACCAATTCGCAGGCGGAGAACATCAAAACCGCCTACGCCGCCATGAAGGATAACGTTACGCCGGTGAATGCGTACAATTATCTTTCCGAGCACTGCAACGAGTATATTTACTTTAAGTCCGACCACCATTGGACGGGACTGGGCGCGTATTATGCTTACGCCGCATTCTGCGACACGCTCGGCATGACGCCCCTCAAGCTCGAGGACTGCACCAAGCAGACGATCCCCGACTTTACCGGCACGTTCTTCAATTTGGCGAACGGACTTGACACCGACACGGTTGAGTATTATCAGTTCCCGTATTCCGTTACCATGGACATTACCGACGCCAACGGCAATGTGAATAACTATGACAGCCCCTATTTTGAGGCCGAGGGAAGCGGAACGCTCAGCTACGGCGTGTTTATCTACGGAGACAATCCGCTGACGGTGCTTCATTCAAGCTCCCAAAACGCGGCGAGCGGCAAAAAGATTGCCGTTGTGAAGGAAAGCTACGGCAACGCCTTTGTTTCGTATCTGACCAACAACTATGAGGAAGTGCACATCATGGATTTGCGCACCTTCCGCGATGTTTCCACCGCCGATTTAACCACCTATTGCCGCCAGAACGGCATTACCGACGTGTTGTTCCTCAACGGCATTATGAGCGCGAACACCCAGATTCAGCTCGACAGCATGACAGCTTTGTTTGATTAATCTGCCGGGAGTCGGCAGGCAGGACGGCATGTCATATAATATATGAAAAAATATGAAAAAGATTAAAACGTAAAAAACACAGAAAAACATATAGCGCGGGCATAAAACGCGTTGACAAGCCAACGGCTTCCGGCGCGAACTGCGTCCGAGGCACTCGGGGAGGTGACAGTGAATGATAGCGGAAAATGTGAGAGGAACGTTGTTCGGCAGCATTGCCGAGGGGCTTTATTCGGCGTACGTCAGTTCGTCGAATATCAGCAACCGCAGCGCTTATGTTGTGACGCGCAAGCGCATTAAGGAGTTCTTCGACGGCGTTGTCGTCGCTGTCGTCGAATTTGAAGGTCTGACCGGCGAGCGACTGATTGTTTCCCAGCCCGGTGAAATCTTTTATGAGCCCGAGCTGCGCAAGTTGCTTTCCAAGCTCAAGAATGTGAAAATTAAAAGCATTCGCTGTCTGTACGAAAAATCCTGCGGCGGCATTATCTTCTATAAAACCAAGCAAAACACCAAAATTCTGCTCGTCAAAAACAACAACGGCAGATATTGGAGCTTCCCGAAGGGACACATTGAGGACGGCGAAACCGAGCAGGAAACCGCCATCCGCGAAATCAAAGAGGAAACCGGACTTGACGTCACCATTGTCAACAATTTCCGTGAAATCAGCGAGTACTGTCCGTTCGGAAAAATCCGCAAACGCGTTGTGTTCTTTTTGGCGCGCGCGTTCACCGATAATGTCAAAATCCAGGAAGAGGAAATCGACAGCTACATCTGGGTTGATTTGCAGCAGGCGCGCAAAATGTGCACCTACGACAATGATTTGCGCATTATCGAAAAGGCGGAAACCACCATTCATTTAATGAGAAACTGATATGAGTAGGATTTTGTTATACAATTTCAATCCAACCAAAGCGGCAAAGCTGAAAATGCTCTGCCGTAACTTCTTTATTGAGGCGGTTGACGTGCCGCGCGAAAAATTCGGCCTGCCGGTTGTCTGTCTGCTCGACGAAAGCGAGGGAGAGGCAAAAGAGGGCGAGATGTTTGAGGAAGAAATGCTCTATTTCGCCGACATCAACGGCGGTTTTTTGAGTATTCTGCTCGACCAAATGCGCCGCAAAAAGCTGAGCGTTGCTTTGAAAGCGGTCAAAACCGAAACCAATGTGAACTTTACGTCCTTTGAATTGTACCGCGAGCTGAGCGCCGAGCGCGAGGCCATCGCCAAGGGCA
>CADBSZ010000199.1 GCA_902797525.1 uncultured Ruminococcus sp.
ACCGACGAACCCGTAACTGACGAACCCACAACTGACGAACCCACCACCGAGGAGCCCGTAGGCGATGTTGATTTCTACCTCTTTGGCTACATCAACGGCGCTAACTATGCTTGCGAAGACGACGCAGCAAACATGGGTACCTACAAGTTTGCAGACGGCAAGCTGACCGCAACCTTCGAGAGCGACAGCTATGTAGCGGTTAAGACCACCGACAATGCAAACTGGTACATGACAAAGGGTTGGCTCGGAACAGACATAACCGAAGCAACTCTGTATAACACCGGCGTATTGGGAGAAGACGCAAACAAGCTGTTCGTACCCGGCGGCGTAGAGGTAACCTTTACCCTGACCGCAGGCGAGAACGATACCTTTACCCTTTCTTACACCACCGGCAGCGAGCCCACTACTGATGAGCCTACTACCGACCAGCCCACCACTGACCAGCCCACTACCGACGCTCCTACCACCGATGAACCCACTACCGAAGAGCCCTCCACTCCGATTGGTGATGAGGACACCTTCATCGTAGCAGGCAGCGAGGCTGAAATCTTCGGCACCGGCTGGGATGGCACCAACGAAGACAACCTCATGACAAAGGGCGAGGACGGCAACTACACCAAGTCCTACACCGTCGAAAAAGCATATGACAGCGTACAGCTGAAGGTTGTTAAGAACGGCGCTGAATGGCTCGGCGACGAAACCGGCAACAACGTGACCTTCAACCTGACCGGCGCAGGCACCTTTACCGTAACAATTAATCCCGAAACCAATGAGATTACCGTAAGCGGCGACATCGTTGAAACGGTAACCGATATTGTGATTGAGGACATTTACGCGGTAGGTAACGGCGAAGGCTATTGGCTGAACGGCGCAAGCTGGGATCCCGCTTATGCCGGCAACATCATGGATCAGATTGCTGACAACGTATGGGCAATCGAATTCCATAACGTACCCGACGGCTTTGAGCGTCAGATTAAGTTTGCAATTAACGGCGCATGGACCTACAACTTTGGCGCACCTGATTTCGAAGAAGACGACGATATGAACAACCATATCGGCGAGTGGATGGAAGCGAAGTTCAACAGCTCCAACATCACCTTTGACACCGATGACATCTGCACCATTAAGGTTCAGCTTGACCTCACTGAGTTCGACTTCAAAACCAAGACCGGCGCGAAGTTTATGCTCGACATTATCTATGATGAGGATCTCACGCTCGGTGACGTTGACCTCGACGGCGACGTTGACATTAACGACGTAACCCTCCTCCAGCGGTATATTGCTGAGTTTGAGGACGCAGATTTGTCCGATGAGGCGCTTGCGAATGCTGACGTTAACGGCGACGGCAAAGTAAACGTTAAGGACGTAACCGAAATTCAGAGATTTATCGCAGAGGTTATCACTGAGTTCTAATCCTTCTCAATCAACAACAAGACGCCGCGCGGCTTTTGCTGCGCGGCGTTTTTGCACTTTTTAGATACTTGACATTTTGCCCGGCACGCGGTATGATGAAGGGCGAAGGAAGGGATTGCTGTGACAGAAAAATGGATTTTATTCGTGATTATTTTCGTGGTCGCAACGGCGTCGCTTGTTATCGGCGTTTTTCAGTTTTTGCAAAAGGGAGCGCTGCTCAATAACGCCTACTTGCACGCAACTGCGGAGGAACGAGAAAACACCGACTACCGCCCGTATTATATGCAGTCGGGCATTGTGTTTTGCGCGATTGCGCTTATTTTTTATTTGAACGCCGCCGAGGTGTTTTTGAACAGCGGCGTGTTGTTTTACGCGGCCATCATTCTCGCGTTGATACTTATTCTGTATGCCATCATTTCATCTGTGCTGCTGCGCAAAAAATAGGGGAGTTGTTCATCGGTCAAGCAAGCAACTCCGTCACCAAAAGCGTTACTGCCGCCTCTTTTCGGGGCGGCAGTTTTTGCGCTATCATCATTTTTCACAAATAGGAGTACGTATCCCGATGCGGTTAACGGGGCGATAAGGGCTTACCTCCGTGAATGAATTGACTGCGGCGTCATGCACGCGGAATAAAACTCGTTTTTGCACGCACATTCATTGTGAGGTGAAACGTATGGCAAAATAAGGAACAGTCTGCTTTATAAAGCAAAAAAGCCCGATAAAATCGGACTTTTAGCATTGGCGCGCCCGGCAAGACCTGACCCTGCACTCTCACGGACCGAATAACGGTAACGCCGCCTTAACCATTTTGAGTTATCAATAATCACTTACCGAAAAATCTTTTCCATACCGCAACAGCGTTGGCATTTGAAAGCTTTTGCTCAACGTCTATGCCTGCCGGACAAATATGATGACATGAGAGCGATTTGCCGCAGCCGCTGTAAATGTTCTTTTGGTAGAAGCCGGAAAGCTCCTGCGGATTGCTCTTTTCAAGCTGCGCGAGGATTCTTGAAGCAGGCACAAACGCCGCCGCTCCGTAAAAATTGCCTTCCGGCATAAAATTCGGGCAAACTTCAAGGCAGCAGCCGCACTGCAAACACCGCGACGCGTCATAGCTTAAATCCGTCCCCTTGTCCGTATGATGAGCCGACTGTTCCAGCCAGTTATGAATTGACCTGAGGTTGTCCATCATCATGCTCCGGTCAACAACTAAATCACGCACGGTGGGGAATTTTCTCAAAGGCTCTAAGCATAATTTGCCGTGTCTGCAAGCGCTTAGCTTTGTATCACAGGCGAGAGCAGGCGTTCCGTTTATGCGCATAGCGCACGCTCCGCACTTCTTTTGAAGGCAGCTGCACTGCCAGTGAATCAATCCAACGGGATTTCCGTTTATATCCTTTAAGTCGTTTTTGGCGTTGATTTTATTCAGCAGCGTTGCAACCGTGTCATCGGGCAAGGCTTCAAATTCAATTATTTGTTTGTACGGCTCAGACGCGCTGTCCTTCTGCCGTAAAATATCTATTGTAACCTTCATAACTGATTCATTTCTCTGTAAAACACGTTTGTATTTTGAACGATTGTCTGCTTTTGACAGTCGGAATTGGTTTTGGGAAAATCTGTGCGTCTGTGCGCTCCGCGGCTTTCTTTGCGGAACAACGCACAGTTTACAGTCGCTTTGGCAAGGTTTACAAGGCGTACTTCGGCAGGATTTGAAGCGCTGCTTTCAAGCGTTGTCAATTTGCCGAGAGCGTGATTTAAGCCGTTTTCGTCGCGCAGAATTTTTAAATACCTGCCGAGGACTTGACTGACCGAATTGCGAAAACCCGGAGCAACCTCAGAATAAGGCTGAGCATTCTTTAATTCTGTCCGAACAATCGAAGCTTTTTCTTTCATCGCTGTCGTTGCGGCAATTTTGCCGCCGTAAACTGCGCCTAAAAGGGAGTTTCCGCCCAAGCGGTTGGCGCCGTGATACTGACAGGCGCACTCGCCTGCGGCGTATAGGCTTTCCGCTGAGGTTCGGTGTTCGGAGTCAACCCAAATTCCGCCCATAAAATAGTGAATACCCGGCGACACGGGAATCGGTTTTTTCATCGGGTCAAGCGCCAAATAATGCATTACCTGTTCGCGCAAATCGGAAAGGCGGCTTTGCCAAACCCTTTTATCGACTTCTGTCATATCAAGATAAACCTGATTTTCACATTCCGGCATTGAGGTTACTTCAACCATTTCTGCCGATACAACGTCGCGCGGCATAAGGTTTTTCAGCCCGGGATATTTTTCTTCCATAAAGTACCACGGCTTGCCGTTTTTGTTGACAAACAGCCTGCCGCCTTCGCCTCTTGCCGCCTCGCTTATGAGCAGGCGCTTGCCGGGAATGGCGATGGTTGTGGGATGGTACTGAATAAACTCCAGATTGGCAAGCTCTACGCCGTTTTCAAGACACATCGCGGCAGCGTCGGCAGTGTTTTGCGTTGTGCCTGTTGTAAGTCCGCTGAATAAGCCGTTCATGCCGCCCGAGGCGAGGATGACGCTTCCGTTAAAGGTTAAGCTTTCGCCTGTGCGGGTATCGTTCACGGTTATGCCTTGGCATTTGTTGTCCCGAATATGAAGCGCTTGAAGAACATGATGGGGATAACGCTGAATCATGCCGTTTGCCTCATACCGCCGAACCGCGTCAATCAGCGCGGTCATCAGCATTTTGCCCGTACTGCTTTTTACAAAGGCAGTGCGCTTTTTCTTTTGTCCTCCGAAATTGCGCTGTACAATTCCGTGTTCGTTTGTCTGAAACGGAACGCCGAGAT
>CADBSZ010000200.1 GCA_902797525.1 uncultured Ruminococcus sp.
AACGCGACCTCCTTATTCCAATGTAATGCGCGGATCAACAACCTTGTACAGAATATCGGTGACAAGGTTCATGACGACAATCAGCGCTGACAAAATAATCGTAGTGCCCATAATCATGGGATAGTCGCGGTTGGTAATACTGCTGACGAACGCGCGGCCGATACCCGGAACGGCAAAAATCTGCTCAACAACCAGCGAGCCTGTGACGATGTAGGCAAGCATCGGACCGATATAGGTCAAAACAGGAATGAGCGAGTTTTTCAGCGCATGGCCGAAAATGATTCTCGGACCCGAAACGCCTTTTGCCCTTGCGGTGCGGATGTAGTCCTGACCGAGAACGTCAAGCATGGAAGAGCGCGTCAGACGGGTGATATATGCCATAGGATAGAGCGCCAGCGTGATAATCGGCAGCACCAAACCCGCAGCCGTGGAGCCGTTTGCCGGCAGCAGCTTTAGGTGTATGGCGAACAGCGCCAATAGCAGCGAACCCATAATAAACGATGGCATCGACACAAACGCCGTGGTGATGACCATGATGATGCGGTCAATCAGCTTGTTGCGCCTCAACGCCGCAACAGCGCCCAGCGTTACGCCGAACAGGGTGGACACGCCTGCCGCAATCAAGCCGAGCACCATGGAAGTTTTCATGCCGTCGGAAATAATGTCGATTACCATTCTGCCTCTTTGCTTCAGCGAGGGGCCGAAATCGAACTTGGTAACAATGTCGCCCAGATAGGTAAAATACTGCTCGTGCAGCGGCTTGTCAAGTCCGTACTTTGCCTCCATCGCCGCCTGAACCGCCGGAGTGGTCGCTTTTTCGCCCACAAACGGTCCGCCGGGAACCGAGTGCATGACGAAGAACGTAATAGTGATAACAACCCACACGGTAAAGATAGCAAGAAGGATTCGTTTCAGAATGTAAAACATCGTTTTGGAATTCATTTCTCATCCTACCTTATTGATTTTTTGAGGAAGCCCTCTGTCGATTCCGCCTGCGCCGATATTATAGGGATAAACCAATAAAACAAAAAACCGGCATCATAACAATCGAATATGTCCATTTTATCACATAATCGGCGCAATAACAAGTCTTAATTCTAAAAGTTACAGTTTTTTATTATTTTTTCTGTCAAACTCACCATGATTTCCTCGTTTTTAGCAATATATAATTTGCAGAAAGCATATTTTAAATCAACATAAAGAAGCACAAAATAAGGCAGAGCCGTCGTGCAAACAGCTCTGCCGATGTTATTTTATTTCCAAAAGGACAGCTTTGTTTCGTCAAGTCCGATGTTCTTTGCGCGGAAGGTGGGATTGAGACGGCGCTTTTTCTGCGATTCAAAATCGCGCAGCGCCTTGATTGCCACGCCGGACAAAATCAGGCAGCACGGAATATTTATCAGCGTCATACCGCCCATAGTGATGTCCGCCATGGTCCACGCCAAATCCATGGGAACCAGCGCGCCGACAAAAATAACCGCGACGCAGCCGATATAAAAGAAGGTCATGAACTTTTTGGACGGCGGACGTTTTTTATTAAGATACGCCAGCGCGTTGTCCACGTAATACAGGTTGCCGATCAGAGTGGTGAACGCGAACAGCACCATCGCCACCGTAATAAAGACAGGACCGAAATTGCCGAAAATCGTGGAAACCGCGTTCTGCACATACGGCGCGCCCGACACATCCGCAGATCTCTCCACGCCCGAGCTCAGGCACATAAGCGCCGTGGCGGTGCAAAGGAGCATGGTGTCGATATAAACGGAAATCGTCTGCACCAAGCCCTGCTTCACGGGATGGGTAACGTCCGCAGAAGCGGAAGCGTTCGGCGCCGAACCGACGCCTGCCTCGTTGGAATACAGTCCGCGCTTGATACCGAGAATCATGCACGATCCGCTCAGCCCGCCGAAAATCGCGCGGAAGTCAAACGCGTCCTTAAAAATCGCGGCGAAGGTTTGCGGAATATTCGGAATATGCGCAAAGATAATAATCAGCGACATCAGCACATAGGCGATGCCCATTACCGGCACAACCTTTTCGGTCAGCTTAACAATGCGCTTGCCGCCGCCCATCACGCAAAAACCGACTGCCGCCGCAAGCACACCGCCCACAATAACGGGCGTCCAGGTGCTGTCGTAAAAGCTGTAAACAGCAAACGAGGATTGCAGGTTATAGGAACAGAGCAGATTGAAGCCAAACGCGTAGGTTGCAATCAAAAACACGCAAAATACAGCCGCAATCACAGGCAGTTTGAGCGCCTTTTCAATATAATAAGCCGGGCCGCCGAAGCTGTGGCCTTCCTTGTCCTTTTGCTTGAAAATCTGCGCGAGCGTACTTTCGATAAACGCCGACGACGCGCCGATAATGCAGAGCAGCCACATCCAGAAGCATGCGCCGGGGCCGCCCAGACAGATGGCGGTGGAAACGCCGACAATATTGCCGGTGCCGACGCGCGACGCGGTGGAAACCATCAGCGCCTGAAAGGATGAAACCTTTTGCTCGCCGGCAGGCTTTTCCACAATCAGCTTGCAGGCGGTGCCGAACAGGCGAAGCTGCACAAAGCGCGAGCGGAACGTAAAGAACAGTCCTGCCGCCGTGAGCACGATAATCAGTATCGGATAATACATCACGTCGTCAACGCGGTTCATAAAATTAATAAATGCGTCCATATCCGTATCCCCTTTTACAGTATAATTTATGTTACCACAGCAACAGCAAAAAGACAAGGCGGAAAATGGACTTTTTTAAAATGTTATGGTGTTTCACGCAAAAAACCGGCTCCGAAGGGAACCGGTTTTTATGAGGATTGTTTTATAGCGCGTAAATCAAAATGCCGGCAACGATAATACCCAAGCCGAGCATTTTCATTTTCGAGATTTTTTCCTTGAGGAAAATCCAGCTGAAGATCGCCACAAAAATGTAGCCTGTCGCGCCGAGAATCGGTCCCATGGAGGCAGGCACTTTTTTGAAGGCAAAAATGGTAATCAGCGTTGCGATAAAGAAAATCGTGTAAGAAATAATGACGTTGAGGTTGAGATATTCCTTGATTTTACTGGAATATTTCTTATCCGCGCTCTTTTTGAGCAAAATCTGCGAAGCGGACGAAATCAGCACGCCCAACAGATAAATTCCGATAAAAATTAATTTTTCAAGCATCCGATTTCACCACCACAATCACGCCGGCGATAACCACTAACGCACCGACAATTTTATTCCATGTAATCGTTTCTCCAAAGAACGTCAAGCCCCAAATAATGCCCCACGCAATCGACACCGCCTTGTTGGTGTATGCCGTGTTGAGCGGCAGGTGCTTGATAATCTGCTGCCAGCCGATGGCGTAAATGAACAAAAACAGCAAATTAAGGCCGTAGAACACAATCCACCAAAAGCTGAGAAAATCGCAGCCCGCGGCGAATTTGGAGAACACGGTGGTAAAGGACGAAATAATAATAAAGATGTGCAGGATTAAAAACCAAACGGCTTTGTTATTCGTTTTCTTCATCGTTCATCACTTCTCTGATTTGATACTGGGGCGCTCCGCTGACGGTCATATAAATACGGCCGATATACTCGCCGAGGAAGCCCAGAATTAACATGATTAAACCGCCGATAAACAGCAGAATACTGATGGTTGAGGTGTAGCCGACCGCGATGTTCGGCACAAAAATTTTGCGCAGCACAATGACAATCAGGCTGATCATACCCAAAAACGCGCAGAAGATACCGAGATAGGACGCCATGCGGATGGGCGCGATGGAAAAGTTGGTGATGGTGTTCATCCACAGGTTAAACAGCTTTTTAAAGTTGTAGGTGGACGAGCCGCTCAGGCGCTTGCGGTGCTCCATTTCCACATTGGCAAACTTGCTGGTGGTTTTCATCAGATAACCTCCGATGGAAACAAACGGCGAGTTGTACTTTTTCAGTGAATCGGCGGCGAACTTGCTGTACGCCAAGAACGACGATCCGTAAATCCCCTTGGGCGAATTGCCTGCCCAAACCGCCAGTTTGCGCTGCAGCGAGCTTGTCAGGCGTTTAAACGCGGAGTGCTTTTTGCCCATAAAATGTGCATAAACCACGTCATAACCGCTGAGCACCTTTTCTGTGAGCTGAAAAATACCCTTGGGATCATGCTGTCCGTCGTCGTCCATATAGACAATAACCTCACCCTTGACATAGTTTAAGCCCGCGAGCTTTGCGGAAGCCTGACCATAGTTGCGCGACAAATCCACGCCGATAATCTTGTCGTCCGTTTTGCAGATGTCGCGGATAACGCCCAGTGTGCCGTCGGGCGAGCCGTCGTTTACCAGCACAATTTGATAATCATACTCGGGATGGTGTGTAAATTCTTCCTTGATTTCCTCCACCACGCTTGCGATTGTGTTCTGCGAACGGTAGCAGGGAATGACAATTGAAATTAACATGTACTGCCTCACTTAAATATACAGATTGTTCTCCGTGTGAATGTTCAGTTCAGTGCCGATGTTTTGCGCCAAACAGGTTTTATACGCCTCATACGCCAGCGCAACGTCCACATACGAGAGTCCGACGGCGTTAAAGTAAATAAACTCGCTGTCGTTTTCTCTGCCCGGGCGCTTGCCGGTGATGATTTTATCCAAATCGGAGTAAATATCCTCGTCGCGCAGCAGCTCCTCCTGATACATGCGGCTGATGGTCTGGGAACGGTGCTTGACGGAGTGCCACTGATCGCAGACGATTTTGTTCGCCTTCAGCGGAACGGCAAATTCATCCTCCCAGCCGCCGGTGTGCAAATACACCGTGCCGGGCTGAATCCAGTCCGACTTGATAATCGGGCTTTGACCGCTGATGGCAGACACCACAATCTGAGAATTTTTGACCGCCTTTTGATAGTCGGCGTTGCAGCAGATGAACTTCACCTCGGGGAACGCTTCGGGAAACTCGGCGGCAAACTCCTGCTCGGTTTCCCCCGTGCGCGAGGAAATATAGCAGGTTCTCAGCGACGGGAACATGCTCTTAATGGCGCAGAAGGTACTGCGCGCCTGCTGTCCCGCGCCGACAAAGCCGATGCTGTGCGGATTTTTGACGGACAGATACTTCGCCGCCACGGCGTTAATGGTCGCCGTGCGCAGATTGGAGCAAACGTTGCCGTCCATAAACGCGAGGTTGGTGCCGTCCTCGATGCTGGAGAGAATCATGACGGCGTTGGTGTTGTTCAGACCGTTTGTCTTGGGGTTCGGCGGGAACACGGAAATCCACTTGACTCCGCAGATTTTTTCGTCCACCAGCGTGCCGGGCAGGCAGTTGATGCGGTTCTGCGTTTCTTGGTCGAACACCTGAGAAATCTTGTCGGGAAACAGGATTTTTCCCTTTGAAAAATCCACAATCGCCTTTTCAACGGTGTCTACCGCGCGGCTGTAGTTCAGAAAGCCGGAGCGGTAAATGTCCGCCTGCGATAAAAACAGAATGGTTTGTTTATTCATCACTTACCCCTTTTTTAACACACAAAACAGCATTTCCTCACCCGACTCGGACTGCACGCTCAGCTTGTTGAGAATGTCGTCAATAATACGCTGCAAATCCGCGTCGTCCTCAAACAGCACGTGGAAATACGCGAACACCTGGCTGACGGTGCCGTTTTCCACCACGGTATCGCCCGTGGAATGAATGGGAACATACTGATACAAATAGCCGCTGTTCTCCACCGCCGCTTCGCCCTCGATTTTGGCGATGGTGCCGGCGTGAAGATGGAGCGGAAGAATTCCGTAGCGCTTTTTGCTGTTGTCGTAATGCATCACGTGTTCCGGCGAGCTTTTGCCGAACGCGGCGTTTTCGAGCAGCAAATCGAGCTGCGACACGCCGGTGTAATATTCGACGGGATAGAACGTCATGGAGCCGCCAAAGCGGTAGCCCATTTCGTTAAAGTAAAAGCTGCCGTTATTGTTAAATGCCTCAATCCAAATCGGACCGTTCTGTACGCCGATGGATTCATACATTTGAATTGCCTTTTCGTTGATAGTCGCCAGATACTCCGGCTCGTTTGCGGACGGGAACCGCTGCAGCGCCATCACGGAGGAATTCTCGCACAGCGCGCCCGACTGCTTGTCGGAAATGCCGGAGAAGCAGATTTTGCCGTTGACGGCGGTGTAATGAATAATCACCGCGTCATAAGGCAAATAATCCTCAATAATCACGCGGCCTGTCGCCGAAAACGGATATGCGCGGTCATAGCCCTTTTTCAGCTCGTCGGCGTTGCGGCAAATTGAAAAGCCCTGGCTTCCGCAGCTGTCGGCAGGCTTTGTCACCACGGGATACGGCAGGTCAGCCGCGTCCTCGAGGCGGTATTGCCTTGCCGCGGGAATGCCGTTATCCAAACAAAGCTGTTTGAATTTTTCCTTGTCCATGCACAGCTCCCACTGCTCTAAGGTGCAGTAGGCAGGCAGGTTGTTGCGGTTGGCAAGCTTAATTGCATAGGGCACCAAAATTTCGTTAAAGCCCGGAAAAATCGCGTCGATGTGCTCGGTCTTAACCAAATTGTCAAGCGCTTCCAAATCAATCGCGTCAATCATGTAGGACTTGTCCGCAATACGCTTTAGGGGCGAATCCGCCACGTTGCCGACGGCGATTAAGGTGATGTTATGCTTTTGGGCGAACGCCTTGATTTCCTTGGCACAGTTGCTGCCGCCCATAATCAACATTTTTTTCATGCTGTTCTCCTATTTCAAAATATAATAGCCCACGCGCGAGGAGCTGTCGATGGTGTTGCCCATGTTCTCCATTTCCAAACCGCTGATACGGTAAATGCGCTCCGGCGTTTCGCGCTTGATTTGCTCGAGCCTGTCAAGGTCGTCCTGCGTAAAAATAAAGTGGATTTCCACCTTGTCCTGCCCCGGCGTTTCCAGTACTGCGGGCGGATTGCCGCAGGCAACGTCAATCACCATTCTGACAAAATCGTTGCCGGTGGAAAGATAAACCAAATCCGAACCGATGCAATCGCCGCCCATGCGCGCGCCGATTTCAATGATGTTAATGCTGCCGTCGGGCGCGACCTTAAACTCGGAATGGCCTGCGCTGTTTTCCACATGCAGCGCGTCGAGCGCCTTGAGCACAATTGCCTTGGCGCGCTCGTTTTCCTCATCGGTGAGATCGCTGGGCTGCATGTGCCCGGTTTCAATAAAATGCGGCGCGCCGGTAGTGAATTTTTTGGTGGTGGCAAGATAGTGGTGCACGCCGTCAAAGGAGATGGTCTCCATGCTGTATTCGTTGCCCTCAAGGTATTCCTCAACAATCGCCTTGTTCTCAAAGGACACGCTGCACGCCTCTTTCACGGCTTCTTCCACGCCTTGGGGTGATTCCAGCTTCATCACCTTGCGGCTGCCGGAGCGGTCGGTTGGCTTGACAATAACCGGGAATCGGAAATCGCGGAGCGCCTCGGCGGAAAAGCTCTCGTCCGCCAAAACGAATTTCGGGCACGCAACGCCTGCCTGCTGCATGGCGGCGCGCATTTTGTATTTGTTGGTCTGAATGTCGGTGTAGGCGGTTTTGTTGCACGGAAGTCCCAAATGCTCCGCCACATAGTTGACCGTGATGGACGCCAAATCCGAGGCGATGGAGCACACGCCGCAGGGCTGAATGCCGCGGCAGATGTCTAAAATCTGCTCCTTTTCCACAATGCTGATGGGATAAAAGTAATCGGCGTTTTCCTTGCCGACCGCGCCGTTCTCCCACGCGAACACGTGCGTTTCATAGCCAAGCGATTTTGCTTCCAGAATGAGCCTGTTTTGAAAATCATTGGCTCCGATGATGACTAGTTTTTTCATGAATATCCCTGATTCAATCTTAAAATAATACTGTTTTGTCGCGCTGATGACACCAACGCATGTTTATTTAATTGTACTACAACGCAAAATGAATGTCAATAAAAACGGCTTGTTGTCGCATATTTCGTGAAGTGGCATAAAAACAAAAAGCCGAGGGGAAGAATCCTCTCGACTTTGATGAATTTTTTAGTTTTTTTCACCTGTTACATAGGCGCGAATCACGGGGATAAACATCTCGCCGTACTTTTCGAGCTTATTTTGCCCCACGCCGTTGACCGTTAAAAACAGCTCGTCGTTGGTGGGCAGCACGCGGCACATGTCCGCGAGCGTCGCATCGGAAAAGATAATGTAAGCAGGCACCCCGCGCTTTTTGGCAAGCTGTGTGCGCAGCTCCTTCAGCTCGGCGAGCAGTCCGGTGCTGATGCCCTCGGTGCTGCCGGCTTCGGCCTGTGTGCGCAGTGCTTTGACCTTGCGGATATACACCCTTTCTTCGCCTCTGAGCACAGGGTAACTGCGCTTTGTGACGCACAGCTTCGGATAGCCTGCGCCGACGCTTTCAACCAGCTCCTGCTGCTCGAGCTGCTCGATGATATAGCGCAGCGCTGCAGGCCTTGAATCCGCCATTATTCCAAAGGTAGACAGCGTATTAAACTTCCATTGTTTCACCTTGTCGCTCTCTTTGCCGCGCAGCACGTCGGTGATCACCTTCACGCCGAAGCGCTGTCCTGTTTTGATAATACATGACAAAATCTTCTGCGCCTCAACGGTTACGTCCGCCGTTTCGAATTTCGTCAGACAATTCGAGCAGTTGTCGCAGTTATCCTTGGCGTCCTCGCCGAAGTATTGCAGCATAAACCGGCGCAGACAATCACCTGTCGTCGCATAAACCGTCATATCGCGCAGGCGGTCATGTTCCCTTTTCCGAAAGACGGCAATCTCTTCCGCGCTCAGCCCCTCGTTTGGCACGGAACTGTCAATAAAATAACGGCAGGTAGACACATCCTGCTTTCCGTAAAGCAAAATGCAGTCGGCGCTTTGCCCGTCGCGCCCGGCGCGGCCTGCCTCCTGATAATAGCTCTCCAAGTTCTTTGGCATGTTGTAGTGAATCACAAACCGCACGTCCGACTTGTCAATTCCCATGCCAAACGCGTTGGTCGCCACCATAATTTGCTTGCGGTCATACACAAAATCATCCTGATTTTGCATGCGTTCCCCGGCGCTGAGCCCGGCGTGATAGCGTGCGGCGGCGTATCCCTTTTCATTGAGCAGGTTGCAGAGCTGTTCCACACGCTTGCGCGTTGAACAGTAAATAATGCCCGATTTGCCGCGCCGCTCCCTTAAAAGCTCCAGGAGCTTTCCTGATTTCTTTTGCGGACGCAGCGTTGAGAAAAACAGGTTCGGACGGTCAAAGCCCGTGGTGAGGACGAACGGATTATTCAGCCGTAAAAAGCGGATAATGTCATCGCGCACCTCGTCGGTTGCCGTCGCCGTAAACGCTCCGAGAACGGGGCGGTATGGCAGCTGATCCAAAAAGCGGCTGATGTTAAGATAACTCGGTCGGAAATCCTGGCCCCACTGCGACACGCAATGCGCCTCATCCACCGCGACGAAATCAATTTTAATTCTTTTGCAGAAATTTATAAAACTAAGACTGACTAACCGCTCGGGCGCGACATAAATGATTTTATACATTCCCTGCGCGGCATTTGACAACGCCTTGCGGTACTGCGCGTCCGACAGCGAGCTATTGAGATACGCCGCGCGCACGCCCTGCTGCACCAGCGCGCTGACCTGATCCTTCATCAGCGAAATCAGCGGCGACACCACCAGCGTTACGCCTTCCGTCAGCAGCGCCGGCACCTGATAGCACACCGATTTTCCGGCGCCTGTCGGCATAATGCCCAGTGCGTCGCGCCCGGAAAGCAGGCTGTCAATCAGCTCCTCCTGCCCCTTGCGAAATGCGGAATAGCCGAAATACTGCTGTAAAATTTCCTGTTTGTTCATGTCGCCACCCCCTTTTCCGCTAAAATCGTATCGCCATACAAAAGTACGGTTTAATTGCCGGGCCTCAATGCGCAATAAGTTCCGGATTCAGCCAATTTTTGACGAACATATTGATAACGTTTACAAACACTGTTCAATTCCGCCTGTCCTTCCGGCTCACATCCGAGCTTCCACGGAATTTGCGTCTTATCCAGTTGCGGCGGACGTTCGTTGATTTCATTCCGAACCATTTTTTCAATCTCATCTTTTTTACCCAGATCGTCCAGTTCGCAAACTTCTTCTGTTTTAACTTGCGTCATATGAAGGGATACTTCGTATGAGTGCACCATTGTCATTGCTTCCTGTATGATTTCCTCCATCAGTTTTTTGGTAACCGGTTGGTTATCCGAAGTGATCATTCCTTCCTGCTCACTCCATTCTCCGATATGCTTCAACCGGCAGATAGCCGTATTTAAAACCGAATACGCCCGAAGTTGATACGGCAGGTGATCCTGAACGCCGTATTCTTTCAGCGTATCCTTGTTCCATACACGTTCATCCACAGAGTAATTCCATGTAAAAAGAAAATACAGCGTAAAAACAGAAAGTGACAACTCCTCTGCAAGGTCGTCAAGCGAAATCTCCAGTTGATGATTCTCGCTTTCCAAAAACCGCGCGCCTATTGTCCAGCACACTGCCTGAATGTCCGCCTCGTTTTCTTCGCAACGGATGTTTTCTACATCAGACTTAAACACGTGGTCTTTTTCATTTAAATCAAGATGTCCTAATCCTACATGCGCCAGCTCGTGAGAAATCAGCATTTTAACAGCTGTATGAAAAATCGTTGCCGGAATATCATGCCTTGTTTCAAAATACTTATCAAACGGCTTCAGACGATATATCGGTGCCCGAAACTGATATGCTACTCTTTTAACGCCGTCTTTGTTCTCAATAATTTGCGGATTATCATCAAACAATTCACACAGCTTTTTCATAAACAAAGCCAAAAAAGAGTTTTCAAACTCTATCACATAATGCGGACGAAGCGCTGCTCCGTACTGATTAACAGTCGCAGACGGATAAGCGGAGCTCACCGAAGAAGCGAGCGATTTTATGCGAAGCTGCACATAAGGAATCTGTCCGCAATAGGGCAAAACCTCGTGCGTTTCGGGATTGCGCATCGCGTTATTGTAATTGCGGATTGTGTTAATCAGCTCATAGGACAACCAAAGATAATTTGCATTGTCATAACTCGTCAAATCATCCTCGCGCGGCAATTGAAGCCCATATGAGTCATTGTGTTTTTTGAGAAATGCAATCAAATCACTTTTCAGCTCATCGGATAAATGAACCCATTGACGGTTAATCTCATCCTCGCCTTCGCCTAAGGGCGAAATCGTGGACAAAAAGTAAAAATCATTACTTTTCCCATTGCCGCGATAGGTACTGTCGTTATCCCACCACATAAACACTCCTCCTTCCACCTTTTTGATTTATCATCAGCAGTCCATTTCTTCCGCCAAATTGGTAATCCATATACCCTTTTTTATCATAACCGCGCCGATGATGATTTTCAGAATATCCGCCGCCTGCACAATCGCGTAGACAACGAGCACCGGCAGTTCCGTGCAAAAGCAGAGCGCAAGCGCCAGCGGCAATGTTACCGCCCACGAAAACACACTGTCGAATACAAAGGTGACGAGCGTTTTGCCGCCCGATCGCAGTGTGAAATAAAGTGAATTTAAAATACCCTGCACCGGGAAAAACAGCGCCGTAACAATAATAAAACCGCTCGCCGTCGTTCGCACCTCGTCCGTGGTGTCGTAAACCTGCGGAAACACGCCCGACAGCGCAATCAAGACAACCGTCAGCCCCACACAAAGCAGCGCCGTAAAGCAGGTAAGCGTAAAGGACTCCTTTTTTGCGCGTTCAAATTCGCCTGCGCCAAGCGACTGTCCGACCAAAATACCGACAGCGGTTCCGAGCGCAACAAACACAACGTTGAGTAAATTGCAGAGAACATTTGAAATGTTCATGCCTGCGACGACCTCCAGACCGCGCGTGGAATAACACTGAGTCAGTGCGGCAAGCCCCGCCGCCCACAAAAACTCATTGAGCATAATCGGCACAGTCTTTTTCAGCATTTTGTGCCACATACCACCCGGAATTTTCAACGTGCGCCACAGGCCTTGAATAAACGGATGGTGCTTTCTGCGCACGGTCGCCCAAACAACCAGTACGCTCATTTCAAGATACCGGGCGATAACGGTCGCAATGGCAGCGCCCTGAACGCCGAGCTTCGGAAAGCCAAGGCTGCCGTAAATCAGCAGATAATTGAAGATAATATCGCCGACAACAGACACGATACCTGCCGCCATCGGCTTTACGCTGTCGCCCGTTTCGCGCAGGGAGCCGGCGTAGATTTGTGTAACTGCCATGGCAGGCAGTCCGAAAAACATGATATGCAGATAATCCTTGGCATGGCTAAGCGTGAGCGCCGCGTCAATTTCGGTGCTTTCTCCGTGCAAATACAGCCCAATCAGCGGCGTCTCGCCGACAGTGAGCACAACAACTCCCAAAACGGTGACTGCAATTCCGATAATAGCTTTCATACGCGTTGCAGCACGCACACCCTCGGTGTTGCCCTGACCGTAAAACTGCGCGGCATAAATACCCGGGCCCGAAATACCGCCGAACAGCGCAAGCGCAAACACGAACAGCAATTGTCCGATGATCGACACAGCGGTCATCGCTTCTGTGCCCAAGCTGCCGACCATGATGTGGTCAACCAAGCCCACCGCGTTGGTGATGCCGTTTTGAATCATCATCGGCACCGCAAGAACCAACGCGCTTTTTAAAACATTTTGCCTGTTCATTCCGTTCCCCTCTTAACATTATTCCCTATGATTCTAGCAGAAACAAACTGTGAAATCAAGCGTTTGCATTTCTGTTTTACCAAATTCTTTCTCGGATGACAACGAGTAAAAATCAACCGCTGCACATTCCGAACGGAGCGAACAGCGCTGATATTTCCGTCATATTTTTAACCGTGGTTATATGGCAATATCTAATCAAAACATAATTAATATTCAAATCTCCGCCAATCTGTCTGTTTTCGGAAAGTTTGCAGAGCAAGCGTCTATATCTTGCAATCCGCCGGGAAATTTGATATGATATTAGCATACCGAAGGAGCGTGGATATGATGAGTGAAAGCAAGCACAACCGCAGGACGCAAAGAACTAAAAAGGCGATCTACACCGCGTTTGCCGAGCTGTTGTCCGAAAAGGAGCTGCACAAAATCACCGTGCAGGAGCTGGTTGACAGAGCGGATATCGGACGCGCGACTTTTTACACGCATTATCTTGATATATACGATCTCAACGAA
>CADBSZ010000201.1 GCA_902797525.1 uncultured Ruminococcus sp.
CCGCATTGCCTGTTTTAAACACTCCGCGCTGCGGTTAAGGCAAATGATTTCGTCGTCGGTCAAACGCTCCTCCAAGCGGCGTTCAACACCGTCGGCGGTGACGACAGACGGCAAACTGAGCGCAACGCCGCGAATGCCGTATTCTCCGCGCAGGGGTGTGGTGACGGAGGCGATGATGGACTGGTGATTCAAGATTGCCGTTGCCAGCGAGCATACGCAGGTGGCAATTCCGTAGTGGGTTCTGCCCTTGGCGGCAATAATGCGCGTGCCGAGATCCCTGACCGTCTTTTGCAGGCTGCTTTGCTGATCGCTTCCCCACGCAAGCCCGGTGTTGGCGCAATAATCCGCAATCGGCTCTCCGGCGATGGTCATGCGGCTCCAAAGCGGAAACTGCGTTTCACCGTGCTCGCCTGCCACAAAGCACTGCACCGATTCGCTGCTGAGGTGGGTGTAATCGGCAATCGCCTTGGTCAGTCGAGAGGAATCAAGCACACAGCCGGTGCCGAACACCCTGCCGTTTTTCAGCTTCATCAGCCTGTCGCACTCAAAGGTGAGAATATCCACAGGATTGGAAACGACCATAATCGCGCCCTTAGTATAGTATTTTTGGAGCTGCTCCACGACATTATGCATGATTTGAATGTTGTCGTAAATCATGTCAAGACGGCTTTCGCCGGGAGTGCGGTTTCTGCCTGCAGTGATAATAATTAAATCGCAGTCGGAGCAGTCGGAATAATGCCCTGCACGTACAAAGGAATCGCCAATGTCGGCAACGCCGTGCTGAATGTCCATGGCTTCACCCGTTGCTTTATCAAAATCAATGTCAACCAAAACGATTTCATGTGCCAGCTCGCGCAGCGTCAGGGCATATGCGATGGTTGAACCGACATAGCCTGCTCCGATGATGGCTACTTTGCGTGTGTATAAGCTTTGCTTGTATGTCAGACTCATTGTTTTCTCCAAAGAAGTGTTTGTTAATGGTAATTATACCATAATTTGGCAATTTATTCAATGCTTGATTCGTGCGAAAAAGTAATGAATTTTTATTCTTTTTAAATCGCATCCTTCTTAAAGTCACAGCCGACTATCGCTTTGGTGTTTTCGCTTTTTTATTCTTTGGTAAAAGAACGGAAAAACAGTCATTTACCTGAAATTGTCTGAAAAGAAATGTCGAAAAATGCTTTATTTTGTCAGCAAAAATATGCTATAATAAATCGACAGGAGGTTTTGAAATACAATGAACATACAAAAATTGAATCGTGCTGTTTCGGCGGCAATCGGAAAGGTGTTTAAAATGAAAACAAAACACAAAATTATTCTCGGCGCGGCTACTGCCTTTACCGCTACGGCGACGGGCGTTGCCATTGCAAAAACCAACCAGGCAAAAAAGCAGGAACGCAGCCTGAAAAGCCTGCTGATTGAGGACGCTGTTAAGCGTGCTGCCGCGGCGACAAGACGCGACATCAACATTGAAGAAGCGATGGAGAACAGCCAAAAGCCCTTTGTCCTTCCGTCTGCTGCAAGGAAAAATCTCGGCATGACCGAGCTGGACGAGTTGACCGATACCTTTGTGATGCAGCCAGAGGACGTTACCTGCGACACAACGATTTTCTATTTGCACGGCAGCGATTTTTGGGGAAATCCCTCGCGCGTACACTATGCATTCCTGAAAAAGCTCGTAAGCAAGACCGGCGCAAAGCTTGTTATGCCGGTTTATCCGAAGGCGCCTGCGCACACCGCAACCGAGATTCAGCAGATGATACTTGACCGCTATCTGTACTTGGTGAATGAGAAAGAAATCCCCGGTGAACAAATTGTATTTATAGGCGACGCAGCAGGCGGCGGCTTGGCGCTGGCGATTCTGCAAAAGCTGAGATATTTGGCGCTTCCCCTTCCCCGTCAGGCAATTTTGATTTCTCCGTGGCTGGATATTACCAACAGCAATCCTGAAATTGAGGCGCTTACAAAAATTGATTCCGTGCTGAATGTAGAGCGTTTGGCCGTTAAGGGCGCGCATTATGCAGGCGATTTGGAGCTGACGCACCCCTCTGTGAGTCCGATTTACGGTGATTTGAACGGCTTGCCCAAAATTACCGTGATTGTCGGCAGCCGTGAAATCTTCTGCGCCGACGCTGTGAAGCTGGAGAAAATGGCGCAAGAGCAGCAGCTTGACATTGAGGTAATCGTCTATAAAAATCAAATGCACTTCTTCCCTGCTCTGCCGATTCCCGAGGCAGAAGATGTGATGGCGATTATCGCGTCCGAGCTTTACGGCGTGGAGGAGGTTGAACTTCTCCCCGATGAAGCGGAAGAAGCCGAAGACCCCGCTGAGGACGAGGAAGCAAACGAAGCAGAAGCTGAAATCGCTGAAGCCGCTGACGAAGTCGTTGCTGATGAAGCAGCGGACGAAACACCCGTTACGGAATAACCGAAAACAAAAATCCCTGTGACAGTCATTTGTCACAGGGAATTTTTTTACTGAACGATAATGCACTGAGAGCCCATTTGCTCATAGCGCTTTTTTACCAGCGCTTTATCAAAGTGCGAAACGGTGCCGGCCGTGGAATCGGCAAAGTAATATTCATTTTGGTCAAAGCCGATGAGCACCAGACAGTGCTCGTGCATATACCACGACACGGTGTCGCCCAACTGAGCCTCGGCGTTTTCATCGACATAGTTGACAACCCAAGTGTCGAACACATACGGTTCCTGCATGTCGGTGGTCGCCCAAACCATGACGGGCACACCCTTTGAAACATACTCGTCGCACAAACTGTCAAGCGAAATGCTTTTATACGCGGTCGCCTTGAGCTTGGAGTGTTGATCCTGCAAATAGCGGTTCATGCTTTTTGCCATGGACGGCGCATACACGCCCCAGCCGCCGTAGGCTGTGCCGGCAAAGCCGCTGTGCATATCGGGACCGTATTTCACGCCGTCGCCGCCGTCGAGCACAAAATGGCAGTCGAGATAGTTGTCGGCGATGGTGAACTCGTTGACGTCAAAGCCGAGAATATTAAGCAGCATGGTGCAGGCGTAGGTTTCACAGCCTGCCTTCAGCTCCTCCTGCGCGATGACCTTGACGTTTTGTATCATATAGGATTTCGGCTCCTCTATGGTCGTATCCATGACGGTTGCTTCCGTTTGCGTCTGCAACTGTTCGGCGGATTTCGGCAACACTGCCAAAGAAATCGCAATCAACACCGCGAGCAACACACCGCAGACGCCGGTAATCAGGAGCTTGTTTCTGTTCTTACTGGAAAAGATCTTCATTGAAAAGTTTGATTAATTCTTGTTTTTGCCCGCGATGGTAATAATTAAATCGAGCACCTTTAAGTACAGCCAAATGACGGTAAAGGCAAGGCCGAACGCCGCCTGCCACTCATACTTTTTGGGAAGCTTGTCGTTGACAACATGGTCGATGGTGTCGAAATCACAAATCAGGAACAGCGCGGCGATAAGGATGAAAATAATGCCGACGGCAACCGACAGTCCAAAATTCTGGCGAAGCGCCATTACAAGCGGTCTGGTGAAGGGAATGAAAGAGCCGATAAAGGTGAAAATGGACGTTGCAATCACGGTGATAAAGAGCGTTAACATCACCATTTTAAACTTTTTGGTGACGCGGATAATGCCGGTAGTGTAAAGAATCGCCATGACTGCCACAATCAGCATGGTAATCAGCAGCGCCAGCGCGCCGAGGTATTCCAAGTGATATGTGCCGAGCACCTTGAACACCAAGAACGAGATGATGTAGCCCTGGGTGACGCAGTAAAGAGCGCCGGTGATGGGAGTGGTGGCGCGCGCAAAGAACGCAATCAGCTGGAACACAATTGCAGCAATCGCAACGCCGAGGAGCATGAACACCTCGCTTTGGTAGAGCGTAATCTCAAAGCCCTTAATATTAATGTCAAAGGTTTGGCCGCTGGCAAAGGTGCTTGCAGTGATTAGCTGAACAAAGATTCCGACAACGCTGAACAGCAAAAAGTAAATTGTTTTTAACGTAATGCCGCCATAGCTCGCCGAATTCTCGGAAGTGTATTCATCCACTCTGTCCAGTCTGCGCATGACAGGGTTGGACGAAAGGAACGACCGTTTTGTTGATCCGGTATTTTTTGAATTGTTCATAGCGTTACTCCCCTTCAGTTAGATGGTTTCAAAGGTTAAAATTTCATCAAAGCCCGTGACCTCAAACACATCGTTAACCGCTTCGTTGACATGAATCAGCTTCATTTCACCCTGCTTCATCATTTTCTTTTGCAGCGACAGCAGCACGCGCAGGCCTGCGGAAGAAACATAGTTCACGTCCGCAAAATCGAGCACAAGGGAGGTGATTCCGTCAAGATTACCGCTGACAAAAGTGTCAACCTCGGGCGCAGTAGCGGTATCAATACGGCCTGAGATGGTAACGGTGAGGGTGGTTCCGTCTTTTTTCTTTTTAATGTTCATAACAGTTTCTCCTTTTAGATGGTAATATTAATATTATTTAATTCCAGCGTACTCAAATACTGAACATCCTTTGCCATGCCGCATACCATGCGGATACCGATGTTCTTGGTGGGATCGTCGCCGCTGTGCAGCTTTACCCATTCGGTGGGGTCAAACTTTTTGCAGTCGTCGCGTATACGCAGCGTCCAGCCGTCATCACGCTTAATAACGCGGACGTCGATGCTGTGCTTTTTACCGTCTGCAAAGCCAAACCGCACAATATTGTTGCTCAGCTCCTCCACAAACAGCGCAAGCATCATGCTCTGCTTGGGAGAGGCGCCGTTTTGAGAACAAAACTCCCCGACACCGGCGGACGCAGGAATGACATCCTCCTGCTTGCCGATGGAAAAGTCTAGCATGTTCTCGGGCGCGATGCCGAACGGCTCCTTCAAAAACAGAAAATCCTTGGCGCGGAATGGCAGACCGTGTTTTTTGACCGCCGCCATCACCAAAAGGACAATCAAATTAATGGCCTCGCCAATCAGGAACGACCACCAAACCGCGTCGGCATCCATCACGCCGAGCAACGCCAGTGCAGGCAAAACGACAAACGGAAAATTGACTAAAAAACAAATGACATTTGACAAAACCATGCGCCGCATGCCTTGTGTGTAGTTGATAAAGGCGACGTTGAGTCCGTAGAAAATAATGCTCAGCGCATAAATGCGCAGTCCGCGCGAGGCTAGCGCGACCATTTGCGCGCCGTCGTCGCCGCCGAAGGCTCCGGCAATAAAGTCAGCGAAAACAAGCAAAATCACCGTCAGGATACCGCCCACAATCAGCGCCATTTTTACCGTAATTTTGATCAGCGCCTCCGCGGCGGTTCGGTCTTGCTCACCCAGTATCATACCGGCAATCATAGCGGTGGTCATGGCAACGCCAAGCATGGTAGAGGATGTGAAATTAAACACCGTGTTCACGACGCCCAACGCCGCAACAGCCGTACTGGACAGCACGGTGGCAACCATGATTTGGTTGAGCACTGCGTTTCGCAGCATGGACGAAGCGGAACCGATTGCCGAGGACGAGCCGGTGGCGAAGATTTCGCCTAAATCGCGCAGGGACATGCCCTTAAACGAAAACTTGAAAATAATATCCTTTTTGGTAAAGTGCAGCAGCATAATCACCAGCGCGGTAAAATAGCTCAGCGAGGTTGTCAGTCCCATACCGAGCATACCGCCGTGAATCACCAGGGCGTTGACCAGGTCGCCGATAATGTCGAGCACCGTCATAACCACAACCGCCACGATGACGCGGTTGGCGTCGCCGTCAAGGCGCATTAAGGAGTTGAACTCAAACAGGAACAACACGCACGGGAACGAGAACACAATGCCGAAAAGATAGTCGGAGGTCGGCGCAAGCAAATGCGCGGATTTTCCGTGAGCGCCGAGCAGCACGGCGATATCGCCTCTGAAAATTAACATTACCGCCATCATAACTGCCGAGATAACAACCGTGATGAACATGCACATCGAAAAAGCGCGGCGCGCGCTGTCAACCTTTCCTGCACCCAGGCGCTGCGCGATGATGATTTGCGCGCCTGTGGCAAGAATGCCGCTGAACGCAGTCGCCAAATTGATAACCGGCGTTACCAAGCCGTAAGCCGCCATGCTGTCAGGTCCTAAAAATCTGCCAATTACAATGCCGTCAATGACAATTCCGACCATCGTCGCAATCGCGGCGGCAATGATACTGATAACCGACTTGCGAAACAACCGGCTGATTATTTGACCGTTGCTTTTCAAAAAGCTTTCCCCTTTCTGTTACAGATTCTTTTTGAGTCTTAAAATGTTTTGACCGTTTTGATACTCATACTCCACCATATCCATGGTTTTTTTCACAAGGAAAATGCCAAGACCGCCCTGTGGTCTGTCCTGTGCGGCGATATGTGTGTCGGGATCGGCATGCTCCAGGGGATTGAACGGCTTGCCATTGTCAATAAAGGTGAGAATTACCGCTAAGGGGTTTTCTTCAAAATCAATGCGTACCGTCGCCCTGCCTACCTCGGGCGAATAAGCGTATTTGGCGATATTGCCGAACAGCTCGTCAATGGCAATCGCAATCTGCGTTTGCGCTTTTATCGGACAATCCATCTGCTCCAACTCGGCAGAAACAAAATCCGTTACAACCTCAATGTTTTCTACAGCAGCTTCAATGGTTAATTCTTTCATCATGCATTCTTCCCTTTATAGTGTACGCACAGCATGGTTAAATCGTCAAACTGTGCATGATCTTTAGTAAAATTTTTGACATCGCCCCGAACTGCATGCAGCAACTCCTCAGGCGTTTCATCTTTTTTCTTATTTAGAATTTTAAGGAACCTGTCATAGCCGTATTGCTCCTGCGCTTCGTTTTCCGCCTCGGGTACGCCGTCCGTATAAACATACAGCTTGGTGTCAGGCGCAAGGTTGGTGACGGTTTCTTTGTATTTAATTCCGGACATGCCGCCGACCACGAAGCTATGCTTGGTTTTCAGCAGCTCAAAATCGCCGCCGGGCGTTTTGACTATGGGATATTCGTGTCCGGCGTTGGCGCTGACCAGCGTGCCGTCCTCAATGTTGAGTATACCGAGCCATACGGTGACAAACATCTCCTCCTGGTTGCTCTCGCA
>CADBSZ010000202.1 GCA_902797525.1 uncultured Ruminococcus sp.
AGGCTGGTGAAGGGCTCGTTGAACGCGATGTGACCGTCAACGCCGATGCCGCCCATAAAGAGGTCGATGCCGCCGTAGGAAGCGATTTTCTCCTCATATCTTGCGCACTCGCCCTCGGGATCGTCGGTCATGCCGTTGAGAATGTTGATGTTCTCTTTCTTCATGTCAACGAGATGATCGAAGAAGTTGTCATGCATAAAGTACCAGTAGCTCTGGTCGTGCTCATGAGGCAAGCCGAGATATTCGTCCATGTTGAAGGTTACCACGTTGGCAAAGGAAAGCTCGCCTGCCTGGTTCATGGTGTAGAGCTCCTTGTAAACGCCGATGGGCGAAGAACCAGTGGGAAGACCGAGAACAAAGGGACGGTCCTCTTTATGGTTTTTGATTTTCTGAGCAATGTAGTTGGCTGCCCATTTGCACATTTTTTCGTAATTATCCTGAATAACAACTCTCATGTAATGATTTCTCCTTTATATAAAGCTAAACATATGTGTTGAATGGTTTGTTGAAGCGGTGAAAGAAGGTTTGTTACAGTGTTGATTCTGCTTTTTCTCCTCTTTCTCACGACACGCCCTGCCGTGGCAGCATCCGCCGAGTCTTTCGATAACTGCCATTCCTCGTCAACCTTACGGTCCTGGCGCTAATAGTCTCCTGCTCCTCCTTTCCGTCAGAGGCTATTTTATTTATAAGACATGGTAAAATCATGCTCTTAACGAATGGAAACTGTCGGTGCGCAAACCGCACCACTGAAAAGTGTAGCATACGCCGCAAAAAAAGTCAAGATTTCCGCATGACGGCTTATACCTGATGATGGAACGTCGGTACTAAATTGCTGAGAAGCGCAACGGTTTTTTCGCTGTCGTTAGCGTTGGCGCTTTCGCGCAATGCGTTGAGCTTTTGCAGCATATCGTCGGCGTCGATTTGAATTTGATTGCCGATAAATATCTTTTTATTCGCCGTTGACTGCAAGCCTTCCTCGTCCATGAGCAGCTCCTCAAACAGCTTTTCGCCCGGGCGCAGTCCGGTAAAGACAATCGGCACTTCTTCATAAGGCACCTTGCCGTACATGCGAATCAGATTTTCGGCGAGGGTGGTGATTTTCACCGGCGCGCCCATGTCGAGCACGAAAATCTCGCCGCCCTTTGCCATCGCGCCTGCCTCAAGCACCAGAGAAACCGCCTCGGGAATGGTCATGAAATAGCGGATGATGTCGGGGTGGGTGACGGTGACAGGCGAGCCGCTCTCAATCTGGCGGCGAAACAGCGGAATAACCGAGCCGTTGGAGCCGAGCACATTGCCGAAACGCGTGGTGACAAACTCAGTGTGCGTGGTGGTTTGCGCCTTGTACTGAATAATCATCTCGCAAGCGCGCTTGGTGGCGCCCATGACGTTGGTGGGGTTGACCGCCTTGTCGGTGGAAATCATGACAAACTTATCCGCCTTGTAGAACTCGGCGAGCGTCGCCACGTTAAAGGTGCCGAAGATGTTGTTTTTCACCGCTTCCTCGGGCACGGTTTCCATCAGCGGAACATGCTTGTGCGCCGCCGCATGGAACACCACCTGCGGACGGTACTCCCTGAAGATGCTCTCCATCTTGTTGTAGTCGCGCACCGAGGCAATCAGCGTAACAAGGTTCAGCTCGTCGCCGTACTCCAGTCGCAGCTCCTGCTGTATATCATATGCGTTGTTTTCGTAAATATCAACGATAATAATCTGCTTCGGGCTGTACTTGGCGATTTGGCGCACCAGCTCGCTGCCGATGGAGCCGCCGCCGCCCGTGACCATGCATACCTTGTCACAGATGAATTTGGCGATTTTGTTGCGGTTAAATTCAATCGGCTTTCTGCCGAGCAAATCTTCGATTTTGATTTCCTTCGCCTGTGAAATCAGCTGGCTGTTTTGATCGGTGAGCAACAGCTCGCTGAGGTAGGGAATCACCTTAATCGTGCATTTGGTAGAGGAGCAGTAGTCGAGAATTTTGCGCTTTTCATCCTCCTCGCAGGACGGAATGGCAACAATAATATTGTCAATATCATATTCGATGCTCAGCCGGGGAATTTCGGCACACACGCCCACGACCTCTACACCGTTGATTTTGGTGTGAAGCTTTGTGGCGTCGTCGTCAACCAAGCATACGGGTAACAATGAAGCGGAGGGGTTTTTGGGATCGGTCTGCGCGTTTTTGATTTCGGTCAGAATCATTCTGCCCGCCTGCCCGGCGCCGACTATCATGGTGCGTTGCAAATTTTCTACCTTTCCTTCGCGCGTCAGGCTCAGGAAGGTTCGTTTAAACATAAAACGGAACAACAATACGCCCGCAGTAGCGGTGATGTAGAACAGCAGGAAAAAGATTTTTCGCGGTTCCATTTTAATTAAAAGCAAAACACCGTAACCCATGCCGAAGCCGAGCGTCATGGCAGCTCCGCACATTAAATAGTCGCGTATATTAAAATAACGCCACAGCCGCGCGTAGGAGCCGAACAACAGCATCATCAATTCGCAGGTGAGAATATCAATGAGAATAAAATAAAAAAGGTTGCCGCTTGCCTCAACGTGGAACCATTCGGTTCGCTTGGTCAGGGCAAAAAAATAATTGAGCATAACGCCGCTGATGGTGATAATAAATACATCCGCCAACAGAAGCACGAATTTGCGTATGTTAAACTTCTTCATAAATCTGTTCTACTCCTAAAAGCCGTAATCAAATGCTTTAAAAACTCATTCTATATCAGGCTAATTATATATCATAACAAGATAAAAGTCAAACAGTTTTATTCTTGCGCTGCCGAATAAAAAGGAACGCAAAAAAGCAGACAGCCGGGGGCTGTCTGCTTATCAGTCATTAACCGAGCACGCGCTTTGCCGTGTCGACGCTTTCCTTGGCGTCGCGGCAATAGAAATCCGCGCCGATTTTCATGGCATATTCCTTTGTCAGCACCGCGCCGCCGACAAAAATTTTGCACTTGCTGCTGCCGTCGGGATTTTGCAGCGCCGGAGTTTGGCGCACGAGCCTGATGGTGTCCTCCATGCTCTTGAGCGTGGTGGTCATCAGCGCCGAAAGTCCAATCATGGTGATATTTTGCTCTACCGCCGTGTCAACGATCAGCTGCGGATCAACGTCCTTGCCCAAATCGACCACGGTATAACCGTAGTTGTCGAGCAGCACCTTGACGATGTTTTTGCCGATGTCGTGAATGTCGCCCTTGACGGTGGCGACAATGATCTTGCCCTTGCTGACGTTGTCGCCGCCCGACTTACTGAGGTGCTTTTTGATGACGTCAAAGCACTCCTGCGCGGTGTTGGCGCTTTGAATGAGCTGGGGCAAAAAGATTTTATTCTTCTCAAAGTCCTCGCCCACCCTGTCGAGCGCCGGAATGAGCATTTCGTTGACGATTACCATCGGTTCAACGGTTTCCAAAAGCTGCTCCGTCACCGTCGCGCCCTCGCTTTTCAAGCCGTTATACACCGCAGCGTCCAACGTCATGTTTTCCTGCGCCTTCGGCTTTTGCGCGGCGGGCGCGTCGTTGTAGCTCGCAATAAAATCGAGCGAGTTTTTGTCGATGCCCGACAGCACGCGATAGGCGCGAACCGCGCCGGTCATCGCGTCGATGTTGGGGTTGATAATCGGCAGGTCAAGCCCCTCCTCGAGCGCCATGGTGAGAAAGGTGCTGTTCACCAGCTCGCGGTTGGGCAAACCGAATGAAATATTGGAAACACCCAGACAGGTTTTGCAGCCCAGCTCGGTTTTTACGCGGTGCAAAGCCTTCAGCGTTTCGCGGCAAGCGTCCTGCTCGGCAGAAACAGTCAGGGTTAAGCAGTCGATATAAACGTCGCGGCGGTCGATTCCCAGCGCCTCGGCGCGCGCAACAATGCGCTTGGCAATTTCAAATCTGCCCTCGGCGGTTTTGGGTATACCGCCCTCGTCGAGGGTGAGCCCCACCACGGACGCGCCGTATTTTTTGACCAGCGGCAAAACGGCTGAAAGGCTTTTTTCCTCGCCGTTCACCGAATTGACAATCGGCTTGCCGTTGTAACAGCGCAGACCTGCCTCGAGCACGTCGGGCTTGGTGGAGTCGATTTGCAGCGGCGCGTCGCACACGCTTTGAATCGCCTTGAGCACACGCACCATCATCTTTTTTTCGTCAATTTCGGGGTGGCCGACATTAACGTCGAGAATCTCCGCGCCGCCGCTCACCTGGCTGAGCGCCTGTGTGAGAATGTAGTCAATGTTGTTGTCCGCGAGCGCCTGCTTAAACAGCTTTTTGCCCGTGGGATTAATGCGCTCGCCGATCACGCGCGGCCCGTTGATTTCAACAACGGTGCTCGCGCTGCAAACGGAGGAGTCCGCGCTTTTTTGGCAGGGCTGATAGGCTTCATTCGCGAGCATAGTCTTCAGCTCGGCGATATATTCGGGCGTGGTGCCGCAGCAGCCGCCGATGAATTTCACGCCGTAGGGTAACAGCGCTTTCACACATTCGGCAAAGCGGCCGGGCAAAATGTCATATTCGTTGCTGTTGGGATCGGGCAAACCGGCGTTTGCCTTGACAATCAGCGGCAGGTCGGTATACTGCGTCATTTCGGCGATGACGGGCTCCAGCTCGTCGGGGCCGAGCGAACAGTTGACGCCCAGTGCGTTCACGCCGAGACCGGTCAGCGTGGTTGCCGCCGCGGCAGGCGAAACGCCCGTGAAGGTACGGCCGCTGCGCTCAAAGGTCATGGTGGCAAGGATGGGCTTTGAGCTGTTTTCCTTTGCAGCCAGCACCGCCGCTTTTAATTCATAAAGGTCGGTCATGGTTTCGAACACGATGAAATCCGCGTCCTGACCGGCGAGAATTTGCTGTTTGAAGTATTCGTACGCTTCCTCAAAGCGCAAAGAACCGGCAGGCTCGAGCAGCATGCCGATGGGGCCAATGTCCAGCGCAACCAGCGCGGAAATTCCCTCGCACGCTTTTTTGGCGTTGGCAATGCCTGCGGCAATGATTTCCTCAACGGAATAGCCGCTGTCGGCGAGCTTATAGGCGTTCGCGCCGAAGGTGTTGGCGTAAACAATGTCCGCGCCGGCCTCGATATACGCCCTGTGAAAGGACGTAATCAGCCCGGGCTGCGTAATATTCAGGGTTTCGGGCGAATGGTTGTATTTGGCGCCGCTTTTTTGAATCAGCGTGCCCATCGCGCCGTCCAGCAGGACAAATTCTTTTTGCAGGAGGGTGTTAAAATCCACAGTGTTCACCGTTCTTTCTGTATTGGCAGGTTTTGCGCAGATTACACACCGCGCAGCCGCGCCGCTGCCGTGCGACGGGAGAATCGGACATGCCTGCGATTGCCGTAACGGATTTTGACGGAATCAGCAAATAGCTGTCCGTGGCGCTCAGCCCGATTTTGCGCGGCGCGTCGAGCAGGGTGAGAAAGGTTTTTTGCAGCTCGATGGGATAGTCGCCGTAGCCGGGGCTGAAACGGAAGGTAAAATATTGGTCGGGGAATGCTTCGGCGAGCAAATCGTCTGCCCTTTGACAGACCTGCTCGATGGCAACGCTCGCCATCGCGTCGAGCACCACCGCCCTTGCCATGTCGCTGATTTGCGCCACGCGAATCAGCCGGTCAATCTCCGCGCCGAGCGTAGCGCAGAGAAGCGCCGCCCGTTGGCAGCCCTCAAGATGGCGGACGATATCCTCCCCCACAGTCAGCTCCGCGCACGGCAGGTCGATGATTTTGTATAAAAACTTCGGGCGCGCGGCAGAGAGGAGCTGCGCTTCGCATTCGTCCATCAGTTTGTCCATGGTTTCGTTTTGGCGCACCTTTGCGCCGCCGAGATAGCGCAGCGCCTCGCGGCGGTTCAGCGAATTGAGCGTTATCATAATAAGTTTTCAACCGCGCGCGTGATTTTTTCCGCGACGTAGGGGTTGTTCATGGTGTAGAGGTGAATGCCGTCCACGCCGTTTGCAATCAGATCAACAATTTGCTCCACGGCATAGGCGATGCCGGCGTCGCGCAGCGCATCGGGCTTGTTTTCGTATTTTTGCATAATCTTCGCAAATTTTGACGGCAGACTCGCGCCGCAGAGCGACACCATGCGCTCGATTTGCTTTTTGTTGGTGACGGGCATAATGCCCGCCTCAATCGGCACGTTAATCCCGGCAATTTTGGCGCGCTCCAAAAAGCGGTAGAACAGCGCGTTGTCAAAAAAGAGCTGGCTGATGAGGTGGTGCGCGCCGGCGTCCACCTTCGTTTTCAGATTGCGAATGTCCTCCACCTCGTCGGCGGCCTCCACGTGCACCTCGGGATAGCACGCGCCGCTGACGTCAAAGTCACCCTTTGATTTGATGTAGGCGCAAAGCTCGGAGGCATAGCGAAAATCGTGCTGCGGCTCCACGCCGTCAACGTAATCGCCGCGCAGTGCGAGAATATTCTCAATGCCGTTCGCCCGAAAATCATCGAGCGTGCGGTCAATCATATCGCGCGTGCTGTTGACGCAGGTGAGGTGCGCCACGGACTCCACGTGAAAGTCGCGCTTGATTTTGGATGCGATGTCCACTGTGCGGCTGTGCGCGCCCGAGCCGCCTGCGCCATAGGTAACGCTGATGAAGTCGGGCTTGAGGGCGCAGATGTCCTCGAGCTTTTCATACACCGACTCGATGGGAGAATCTTTTTTCGGCGGAAACACCTCGAATGAAAAAACGGTTTTATCTTTTTCGAATAAGGTGGTAATTTTCATATCATCATCTCACAAACTCTACTGATTCAATATGCTTTATTATAGCACCATGTAAAAGAAAAAACAACCTTACATTGCATAAAAATTGCGGCGCACAGCCCGAAGCGGGCTTTGCGCCGTGTTTTTATAAAGAATTACAGAGAATCAATAACGCCTGCAAGGTAGCGCTGGATTTCGGTGACGTCCTTAACATTGAGCCTGCCGTCGCGGTTCACATCCGCCAGCGCGCGCTGCTCATCTGTCAGCTCCTCAAACTCCGCCAACGCCCCCTGAAGATTGGTGACGTCGTTGATGGTAACCTCACCGCTGCCGTCAATATCACCAATCAAAGGATCGTACTCGACGGTTATGCTAAACTTTGCGCCCTCCTTGGTTGCAAAATCAAAATTGCGCAAATCAAGCCGCAGCGTTGCGGTGCCGGGTCTGTCGGTGTCAACCGAAATCGGCTCGCCGTTATAAACCGCATCGGTTTCGGCGCCGCTTTCGGCAAACGTACCGCCGAAGTTGTGCATCCACGCGCCGTCAATGCAAAAGCACACCTCATGCAGATAATGCTCAGGCATGTGTTCAAGCGTAAGCTCGAAAACGCCGTCCGCAACCGCGGTCATTTGATTGGGAAGGTAGCCGGGGTTCCAGTCCGTGCCGCTGCCTGCGACAAAAACGGAGAAATCGGGACCGAATAAAGGAAGCTTCTCGACAATATCGCCCGAAACGGAAACAACCTGCTCCCCGGGATCATAGGTAACGGTAAAGGTGCCGGCGCCTGTCAGGTTGAAAACGACCATTTCGCCGCTTTCATCGCCGAACCACTCGGCGCCGTTTTTCGATACTCTGAGCCGGACATCGGTGTAAGCCCGGTCAACCGTATAGGTTTTGGTGTAAACGTCGCCGTCCGGCTCCATAAGGTTGTCTTGATTGCCGCCGTCCCAAACCGTACCGAAAATTTCGGCATGCGAACCGGCGACGATGTAGGCATCCTCCGGTTCATATTCTATGGTGAGAGTAAACTTCGCGCCTAACTTGGTTTCGAAATCAAATTCGCGCAAATCAAGCTGAATCTTTACGGTGCAGATGTCGTCGGTATCAAAGGTGATGTTTGAGCCGTTGTATACCGCGTCGG
>CADBSZ010000203.1 GCA_902797525.1 uncultured Ruminococcus sp.
AAAATTTTCCTTGACATTTTCCGCAGGCGCATATATAATAGTATGTACAATTAAAAAGCCCCTTAAAGACAGTGACGGGAACAAGATATAAAACGCTTCGGCGCAGAGAGCTGCCGGTTGGTGTAAGGCAGCGCGAAGGTTTATATGTATAGCTCATCCCCGAGTTTTCCGCGTGAATCGTCAGCGCGGAACGCCGGACTGCGTTATCGGTCAGGACTTTGTTGGAAGTCTGTAAGGAGCGTGCGGTGACGTACGCTTGAATTTGGGTGGTACCACGATTATTTCGTCCCTTATTGCAACCTTGTTGCACTTAAGGGGCTTCTTTTTTGACTATCTATCATATGGAGGCTTATCAATGAAACCGTCTTATCAAAAGTACATTCCGTTCAAGCAGATTAACCTGCCTGACCGGCAGTGGCCGAACAACACCATTACCAAAGCGCCGATTTGGTGCAGCGTGGATTTGCGCGACGGCAACCAGGCGCTGATTGACCCGATGACCATGGACGAAAAGCTGGAGTTCTTTCACGCGCTGGTGGACATGGGCTTTAAGGAAATTGAAATCGGCTTTCCGAGCGCTTCGGAAACCGAATATGAAATCTGCCGCGAGCTGATTGAGAACAACCACATTCCCGACGACGTGACCATTCAGGTTTTGGTGCAGGCGCGCGAGCACTTGATTCGCAAAACCTTTGAGGCGATTAAGGGCGCGAAAAACGTTATTGTTCACTTTTACAACTCCACCTCGACCTTGCAGAGAAAGGTTGTGTTCAAGACCGACATGCAGGGCGTGATTGACATCGCCGTAGAAGGCGCGCGACTGATTAAAAAGCTGACCGACGAATACACCGGCGACACCAACATCCGCTTTGAGTACTCCCCCGAGAGCTTCAGCGGCACCGAGCCGGACAACGCGGTGGCGATTTGTGACAGAGTGATGGAGGAGCTCGGCTCGACAAAGGAAAATCCCGTGATTCTCAACCTGCCCAATACGGTTGAGATGTGCACGCCGAACACCTACGCCGACCAGATTGAATACTTTATCCGTCATCTGAAAAACCGCGAGGCGGCAATTATCAGCGTTCATCCGCACAACGACCGCGGCTGCGGCGTTGCGGCAGGCGAGCTGGCACTGTTGGCAGGCGCCGAAAGAGTGGAGGGCACGCTGTTCGGCAACGGCGAGCGCACCGGCAATATGGATATCGTGACCATGGGCTTAAATATGTTTACGCAGGGCGTTGACCCGAAGCTCGATTTCAGCAATCTGCCCCGACTGCGCGACATTTATGAGCGCTGCACCAACATGAAAATCGATCCGCGCCAGCCGTATATCGGCGAGCTGGTGTTTACGGCGTTCTCGGGCTCGCACCAAGACGCGATTAACAAGGGACATCAGTACATGCGCGACAGCGGAACCGAATATTGGGAAATTCCCTATCTGCCGATTGACCCGGCGGACGTCGGCAGAGAATACGAGCCGATTATCCGCATCAACTCGCAGTCCGGCAAGGGCGGCGCTGCGTTTGTGATGAGCAACAACTTCGGATATGATTTGCCCAAGCGAATGCACCCCGAGTTTTCAAAGCTGGTGCAGGCAAAGTGCGAGGCGCTGGAGCGCGAGCTGATTCCGAAAGAGCTGTTTGAGGTGTTTGAGGAGAATTATCTGAACCACCCGATGAAATACAAGCTGTTGAGCAGAAAGATTTATGAGGAAAGCGAAAACGGCAAGGATTACGTTCACTTCAAGGGCAAAATGCGCATTGACGACGCCACTGAGGTGAAGCTGCAGGGCACCGGCAACGGCCCGATTGACGCGTTTTTCAACGCGTTGAAAAAGGTTGGTTTGGATAAATATAAATTCATTAACTACAGCCAGCACGCGATTTCAGAGGGCTCGGACGCAAAGGCGGTGTCCTATATCGAGCTGCAAAAGCCCGACGGCAAAAACATCTTCGGCATCGGCATTGACTCTAACGTCAACATTGCTTCTGTCCTCGGCGTTTTGAACGCGATTAACCGAGCAGAGGCATAAAAGAATTATAAACACAAAGCAGAACTGTCAAACCGGCAGTTCTGCTTTTTCATTTTACAGTCTGAAGCGCGTTGGGACACAACGGATTTTCGTATAACCTGCCCGTTGTGAAATAATTGTAAGAGCGGCAGCCGCCGGCACAAATTTCGCCGTAGCGGCAGCTTTTGCAGCCGCCCGTCAGCATGCTTGCGTCGAAGCTGCGGTTATAGGAAAAGGCGCCCGGCGCCGTCCAAATTTCCATCAGCGTGCGCTCGCGGAGGTTTCCCTCGTTAAAGCGCGCGTCATACATTGACTCACAGCCGCGCACGTTGCCGACGCTGTCGATTCCCACGGCGGTAAGTCCTGCCGCGCAGCCCTCAAAGCTCACGCCGTCACTTCCGCGTGCGAATGCTTCCCCGGGCGTGTAGTAGCCGATGTTGTCCGCCACGCCGACCGCAAACGGTGCGGTTGGCGCGGTTTCGGAAACAAAGCGCAGCACCTCGGCAGCGCTGAAAGACACGTCGAGCGCGTTTTTTGCGGCGTTGCCCATCGGGGAGCAAGCCTGAAGCTGCCACGCAAAAATCGGAAGATTTTGCAGCTGCTCATAAAACCGCGGCAGCTGCGGCGCATTATCGCTGCGCAGCGCGGTGATGGCAGAGACGGGAATCTTTGCCGCTGTCAGCGCGCGAATGGTCTCCATGGCGCGGTCATAGCTGCCCGGCCGGCGGTATGCGTCATGCGTTTCGCGCACGCCGTCCAACGACACCGCCACGGATTCAATCTGTACGCGCCTGAGCTCGCCGATGAGCTTCGGCGTCATGCGAAAGCCGTTGGTGATGACGCAGACCTTGACGCCGCGCGAGGTCAGCGCCTGCGCGATGTCAGCCCAGTCGGGGCGCATAAACACCTCGCCGCCAATCAGCGACACGCGGCGGCAGCCTATTTCGGCAAGCTGGCGCGCCACGCCAAGGCATTCGGCCGTGCTCAGCTCGTTTGCGCGCGCCTTGCCGCCGCGCGAGCCGCAATAGGCACAGCGAAAGCAGCACGCAAGGGTGATTTCCCACACGCAGCTTTTGAGCTGAAACGGAAAGCGACGGAAGTCCTGCTTATTCATTGTTTTTCTTCAGCGGCGTGCCGCACTCGGAGCAAAACATGAATTGGGGATAAACCGGCGCGCCGCACGACGGACAACAGTCGCCGCCTTCGTCCGGCTGATTTGGCGATTCAACCGCAGGAGTTTCCTCTATCACCATGCCTGCGGCCGGGTCGAAACGGCCGGAAAAATATTCGGGCCCTGCGTAAACGCACTCCATCACCGGCAGATCGGGCGGCGCCGCGGGCTTCGGCGCGGGACCGTCATAGATTTTTTTCTCACTGCCGTGCTGCTCGTCACCGCTTTTGTTCCAAGGGTATTTCTTCCTGTCAAACATCATAAAACCGCCTTTCGTCGGTGGATTTCTTTGTTTTTATACCAATCTTCATTAAAAAGCAGACTTTCTGCTTTTTAATAGCGCCGTAGGCGCGTCAAGATTGTATAAGACGGCAATT
>CADBSZ010000204.1 GCA_902797525.1 uncultured Ruminococcus sp.
CAGGACATCATCAAGGCATACGCCAAATATTCGACCTGAATTGCTCATAATAAATAATGGGCTTAAAACACAAAACATTCAACTATAAACTATAAACTCTAAAAAACGAAAAGGGTGGTACCAATGGCAGATAAGATTCGTGTCGTCATCACAAACAAGCAAAAAACCGTCAAAATTCCCACAGGTATCCGCATGTTAGTGCGCCGCTGCTGCAACGCGGTGTTGCAGCTCGAAAAATTTGAGGGACCGGCTGAAATCAGCGTAACCTTCACCGACAATGTCGGTATTCGCGAGCTCAACAAGCAGTACCGCGACAAGGACATTGAAACCGACGTGCTTTCGTTCCCGATGGGCGAAAACGGCGTATATGATATTGACATGGACACCGGCGCCAAGATTTTGGGCGACGTGGTGATTTCCGTGGAAAAGGCGCGTGACCAGGCGGAGCTTTACGGTCACAGCCTCCAGCGTGAAATCGGCTATCTTACTGCGCACAGCGTTCTTCACCTGCTTGGCTACGACCACATGGAAAAGCTCGAAAAGGTGAGAATGCGCGAAAAAGAGGAGCTTGTGATGGAGCAGCTCGGACTGCCTGCCTCCTCGAGTTACATCGTAGACAAGCTGTAAGCTGCGCATGAAAAAACAGCTTCTCAGCTTTTGGTATGCTATTCGCGGCATCGGCGGCGCGTTTCGCACAGAGGCGCACCTGCGTTTTCATTTGGCGGCGGCGGTGTTTGTACTTATTTTTGCGGGTATTTGCGGTTTTAGCGCCGAGCGGTTCGCCATTTTGTTGGCGCTCATCGGTTTGGTGTTTGCGCTCGAATTGGTGAATACCGCAATCGAGCACGCCTGCAATGCCGTAACGCGCGACTTTCATCCGCAAATCAAGCTCGCCAAGGATTTGGCGGCAGGCGCGGTGCTCGCGGCGGCAATATGCGCTGCGGCGGTGGCGGTCGTTTTCTTTTTGAACGCGCAGGCGTGGCAAAACGCCGCGGCGTTCTTTCAGGCAAATCCGCTGACAATCATTCCGCTTGTGGTTTTGGCGGCGGTGTGCGTGCTGTTCGTCATTTTCGGCGGCAAAAAGAAAAAATAATCAAAGGGGACGACGGTTGCCGTCCCTTTTAAACGTTTATGATACATACAGAGGAGTCATTATGAATACCAACGATAAATCCGCTTTTATTGCCATCGTCGGCAGACCGAACGTCGGCAAGAGCTCTATTCTCAACCGTCTGCTCGGACAAAAAATTGCCATTGTGTCCTCAAAGCCGCAGACCACGCGCAACCGCATTACGGGCGTGCTGACCGAGGGCGAATACCAGCTTGTCTTTTTTGACACTCCCGGCATGCACAAGCCGAAAAACACCCTCGGAAAATATATGGTGCGTTCCGTCAACGAGAGCGTCGGCGGCGTTGACTGCTGTATGCTGGTGGTTGAGGCAGGCCGCGAGCCGGGCAAGACCGAGCTTGACTTGATTGACAAGTTCAAGGCGCTCGATATGCCTGCTATTCTTGTGATTAACAAAATCGACATGCTCAAAGAAAAGGATGTATTGATGAAACAAATCCTCGACTATACCAAGCTGTTTGATTTTGAGGCGGTTGTACCCGTCAGCGCGCAGGACGGCAGCGGTATGACGGAACTGCTGGACGAGCTGAAAAAGCAGGCGGGTGAGGGCGGACACTTCTTTGATGACGACACCCTCACCGACCAGCCCGAGCGCGTTATCGTTGCGGAGATTATCCGAGAAAAAATCCTGCGCCTGTGCGACAAGGAAATTCCGCACGGCACAGCGGTGCTGATTGAAAAAATGAAAACGCGCGACAACGGAATCCTCGACATTGAGGCAACTATTTTCTGCGAGCGCGAAACCCATAAGCGTATTATTATCGGCAAAAACGGCGCTATGCTCAAAAAAATCAGCACCTTTGCCCGTCAGGACATCGAGCGGTTCTTCGATTGCAAGGTGTTTTTGCAAACGTGGATTAAGGTCAAGGAGGATTGGCGCAACCGCGCCCAGCTCGTTCAAAACTTCGGCTACGATGAGCGCAATTTCGACTGACCGGGTGCCCCGGAGGCAGTGCGCCTTTGGAAAGGCCGACTAGTCAACACGTCGGCAAAACGGCGCGTCATGCCGATAGTTGTTCGGTGAGTTGATCTATTTCGGGTGCCCCGGAGCCGGTGCGCCTTTGGAAAGAGCGGCTGGTCAACACGTCGG
>CADBSZ010000205.1 GCA_902797525.1 uncultured Ruminococcus sp.
AGGTAAGTGCCGTTGGTGCCGATTTTGCCGTTGATTCCCTTAAAGCCGGACGCGCAGCAAACATAAACTCTCATGTTGCCCTTGCCGACAGAGGAAACGCTCAGCGTACCGTTGGTAACCTGCTTGGTGTCGCCTGTTACCGCGTCGCGGTAGGTGCCGTTAGGCAGATTGGTAAAGGTTGCGCCGCCGGAAATTGCCACGCAGGCAAGGCTGTCCACGCCGTTCGCCGTGTAGCGGCGGGTGAACGCCATGTTGCTGTTGCTGACATTCGAGGTGGTGTACTGACCTTTTTGCAGGGCAGGAATCGCTCTGCGGATTTGGTTGAGCTGCTGCAAATGCTTTGCCAGCGGCTTGTTCAGTGTGGTCGCCACGTTGCCGCTGGCGCCGGTGTAGGTGCCGAAGCCGGTTGCGGTGACGTCGCCGGTGATGTTGTCGCCGAAGTACGCGCGTCCGGTGGTAGACAGCGGCGCGTTGGGGCCGACGTCAATGGGTGCGCCCTTTTGGAACTCGATTTCGGAGCCATAATATATGCACGGAATACCGCGGAAGGTAAACATCAAATCCATGTTTTCCGCCCATGCCTGCTCGCCGCCGTTGTAGCGCATCGTCTGACTTTGGTCAGGACCGTAGTCGTGAGAATCGACATACACCACATTACGGGTAGAATCGTTAAAATACTGATCCTCCTGCAAGCCCTTTGAAAAGGCGTCGTTTGCATTGTTAAAGCTCCAGTGCATCTGGAAGTCAATGACATCCAGGCCGGAATGATTGGATGTGTTAGGCGTATGGTAGCTGACGCCGTTGAGGAAAGCATTGGTGCTGGTGGGCTGGCTGCCGGTATTGAGGTTGGCGTTATAGTGCTGCTCCGTCAGGCTTTCGTTGGCAGCAAAATTGTTTGTCCATTTGCCCAGCCACGTGGAATTATCCGCCCATGTATAGAATGCGCAGGAAATCGGAGGTGCGTCACGATACCAAACGTCATGACCTTTTGTGCAGACCTCGCCGAACATGAAGAAGTTGCTGCCGCCGGTTTGTTTAAACGAAGGCAGGAACGCCTTGTTGAGCGTCAGTCTGGAAATGTGCTTCACGGTATCCACACGGAACGCGTCAACGCCCATTTCAATATAGTTATTGTAGCAATCTACCAAATAGTTATACACTTTGGGATTTTCGGTGTTAAGGTCAAAGCAGTCGTCTGCGATGGTTTTTCTTTGCGCTTCAAAGTTATCCCAGTCGCCGCCGCCGCAAAAACCATTGTGGTGGTAAATGTTGTCGGGGTCGCCGTTGCCGTTCATGACAACCTGATTGCGGGTAGGATAATTGTCGCTGTTGAGCTGAAGCAGATTTCTTTCGCCCCAGTTGCAGGTGTGGTTAAACACAACGTCCTGAATGATTTTCATACCCTTTTCATGCGCTGCGTCAATCAAATCCTGATAGGAAGCGCCGTCGGATTCATAGCGGGAATCCACTTGGCTGAAATCGTAGGCATGGTAGCCGTGATAATCATATCCGGATCTGTTTTCGACCACAGGGGTAATCCAAATCGCCGAAAAGCCCAGCGCCTTGATGTAGTCGAGCTTGTCAATCAAGCCCTTAAAGTCGCCGCGCCATGCAGGGTCGGAAGCAGGGTTGTTGGCGTGGTCATCGTCCCAGCAGCGCACATTGTTTGCGGTTTCGCCGTCATAAAAACGGGTGGTAATGACAAAGTAAATCGAATCGCCGCGCAAATCGCTTCTGTCCCACAGTGTGATTTGACTGGGATCATGGTCATACCATTTATTGTTTTTGTACCACCACTCACCCGTGTTGCGGGTTAATTCAGCCGACTGAACGCCGTTGGTGATGAAAAGCATGTTGATTTTCGTCACGTTGCTGAAGGTGTATTTGTAGTAGTTGCTGCCCTCGGAAGTCATTGTCTTGCCCGGATAGGTGGTTTCAATGTTCTGCGGCAGGCTGTTCCAGTAATAAATACTGGGGGTTCCGTTCTCGCAGTAATAGTGGACGATAATGCCCGAAGCCGCGCCGACAGGCTTTGCCGCTTCTTCCTCTGTCACGTCAACCGCACTGACCGCAACGGCGCCGATCGCGAAGAGAACGCAAACCGCCAAGAAAACTGCAAGAACTTTCTTGAATTGTGCCATAGATACTCCTCCTTATGATAAAGATAATAATACAATATATATTATAGAGGAGAAAAAACTGTTGATTTTTCTTTGATGGAATTATTACAGTTTGTTACCTGCCAAAAAACGCGCTGCAATTTTAGGCAATATTTACAAAGTCTTGGACAAAGATTAAGCCGGCTCAAAACAAGCCGGCTTTTTGCTGGAAAATATTAAAGCGTTTTCAGATTCTCGGCAGGAACCTCGAGGAAACGGACGCCGTTTTCATCGGTGGAAACCACGCCGACCAATTCAATGTTCGCGTCATCGGCAGGATACTCGTCGATGGATTCAACGCCTTTAATTTTATAGGTTACGCCGAGCTTGCCGCTTCCGCCGTCGCTGATCATAACAGAGGCCTTTGCGCCGAACATGGAACGGCTGTTAATGCCGGTTACCTTAACCACCTTGCCGTCGTGCTGACCGGCAAGCATGGCGTCCGCAAAGGTTTTCATGCCGTCATAGTCGTCCGCCGCGATGGTGACGGCAGGATTGGAATAATCCGCGTCGCCGGCAGGCTGAACGCCCTGGCTGATTTGGTCAACGCCGCTGACAACGCTTGCGCCGTCCGAAGGCGGGGTGGCGTTGTCCACCTTTGACTCGCCGCCGGAATTGCCGCAGGCAGCCAGCGTTACGCAAAGCGCAAGACCGGCAAATACGGTCAGAATTTTACCGAATTTTGTCATGTTATCCTCCTAAATATCACGGGGCGCAAACCGAAAGATTTGCGCCCTTTTATTATTTTGATGATACGCACAATACATGCCGCGCCGTTAAAACGCCATTGCCGTTACGCCGGTTTTTCCAAAGGCGCACTGTCTCACGCGGCTTCGCGGACAAATCAAGCCCAGTTGAGCGTGTCGCTGTAGACGTTGATGTAGTCCTGAGCACTGCGCTCCCAGCTGTTGTCGCTCATCATAGCGCGCCACATCAGCTGATGCCAACCGGTGTTGTCCTGAATGCCCCACAGCGCGCGGCGAACCGCATGCTGCATGTCGGCAGTGTAGTAGTTCTTAAAGGTGAAGCCGTTGCCGTAGTTGTCGGCGGAATCGAATACGGAGTCCTTCAGGCCGCCAACCTCGCGCACTACCGGAATGGTGCCGTAACGCAGCGCAATCATCTGCGACAGACCGCAGGGCTCCTGAGCGGAAGGCATGAGGAAGATGTCCGCGCCGGAATAAATCTTTCTCGCCAGTTCGGGAACAAAGCCGTGGCAGAAAATGAGTCTGCCGGGATACTTCGCCTGCATAAAGTTGAAGAAATCCTCATATTCCTTATCGCCCGAGCCGAGGATAACGAACTGCATGTTTTCGGTGTTCATCAGCTCCTCAAGGCCCATGCGGACGAGGTCGAGTCCCTTGTGGGAAACCAGACGGGTAACCATGGCAACCAGCGGAATGCTCCAGTTTACCTCGAGGGTGAGGCGCTCCTGCAGGCGGCGTTTGCACTCGCCCTTGCCGCTCATATCCTCTTTGGTGTAGTTGCAGTAAATCTGATAGTCGGTGGCAGGATCGTAGCTTGCCAGGTCGATGCCGTTCTTGATGCCGCAGAGCTTGTAGTGACGGAGATTGAGCTCGTCATGCAGGCCCCAGCTGTACCACGGATCCTTGATTTCGGCGGCATAGCTCGGAGAAACGGTCGAAACGCGGGTAGATGTCTCGATAGCGCCCTTCATCATGTTGAGCTTGCCGTTCATCTCGAGGATATTGCACTCGCTCGCGGGAATACCTACGCACTCGGTGTTGACTTC
>CADBSZ010000206.1 GCA_902797525.1 uncultured Ruminococcus sp.
AAAATTTTTCGCTTGGTGTTTTTATATAATATCTTTAAATTATTTCCTAAAACATTGACTTTATCACCAAATGAATGTATAATAATTAAGTTAATATGTGAACTTTTCACGACAAGGAACATTTAGGAGGATTTTTGAAAATGGCACATTTAAACGACTTCATCCAGAGTGTTTTGGACGGCGCTTCCGAACAAGCGGCGAAGATTACCGAGGTCAAGGAATTGACGAAAGTCATTACGGACGAGAGCAAGGACATCGGCAATGACTATGCTAAAATCGGCGAGTTGTATGTTGAGCAGCACTCCGACGAAACCGACGATACCGAGCTCGGCAAGCTGGTTGCCGGCGTTAAGGCGAGCAAAAAGAAAATCAAGGACAGCAAGCTCAAAATTGCCGAGCTCTGCGGTCTGAATTTCTGCCCCGTATGCTGTGAGGAAGTTGATGACGACGCATTGTTCTGCAACAACTGCGGCGCAAAAATGCCCGTTAAGCTCATGCCCGGCATGGTGCTCTGCCCGCACTGCCAAAAGGCGGTTCGCGAGGGCATTCGTTTCTGCACCAACTGCGGTCACTCCATGGTTGAGGAGCCGAAGCCCGAAACCAAGGTTTGCCCCAACTGCGGCTGGGAAACCACCGATATGAGCCAGATGTTCTGTGACGGATGCGGCAGAAGACTCGAGGGCGGCGAAGAGAAAGAGGCTGAAAAAGCGGTTGAAGAAGCACCCACCAAGAAGGTATGCACCAACTGTGGCTTCACCACTGTTGCGGCAGGCGTTGCATTCTGCGACAAATGCGGCAGAAGAATGGTTGAAGAATCCGAAGTCAACGCATAATACAACGATAGGGAACGGCTGCGCTGTTCCCTTTTCTTTTTAAAAAAGCTTGCGTAATCACACGTTTTCGTTTATAATATTGTCAGATTATTTGATAGGAGAGAATCATATGCAGGAAAATGTAAGACCCGAAAGCATGGAAAGAATCACTACCCCTGAGCTTGCAAACGCCTTTATTGATGAGCAGGTTGCCGCCTTGCAGGCACAAATCGGCGACAAAAATGTGCTGCTCGCACTGTCCGGCGGCGTCGACAGCTCTGTTGTTGCCGCGTTGCTGATTAAGGCAATCGGTAAGCAGCTTGTTTGTGTTCATGTAAACCACGGTTTACTTCGCAAAGGCGAGCCCGAACAGGTAATCGAAGTGTTCCGCAATCAAATGGACGCTAACCTTGTTTATGTTGATGCGGTTGACCGCTTTTTGGACAAGCTGGCAGGCGTTGCAGAGCCTGAGAACAAGAGAAAAACCATCGGCGCGGAGTTCATTCGCGTTTTTGAGGAAGAGGCGAGAAAGCTCGACGGCATTGAATTTCTCGCGCAGGGCACCATCTATCCCGACATTCTCGAAAGCGACGGCGTAAAAGCGCACCACAATGTCGGCGGCTTGCCTGAGGACTTGCAGTTTGAGCTCGTTGAGCCTGTTAAGCTGCTCTTTAAGGACGAGGTAAGAGTTGTCGGCAAGGCGCTCGGACTTCCCGATAACATGGTGTTCCGTCAGCCGTTCCCCGGTCCCGGGCTCGGCGTTCGCTGCCTCGGTGCTATCACGCGTGACAGACTGGAAGCCGTCAGAGAATCCGATGCGATTCTGCGCGAGGAGTTCGCGAAAAACGGCTTGGAGGGCAAGGTTTGGCAGTACTTTACCGTTGTGCCCGACTTTAAATCCGTCGGCGTTAAGGATGGCAAGCGCACATTTGCGTATCCCGTCATCATCCGCGCGGTCAACACTAAGGACGCCATGACCGCTACCGTCGAGAACGTTCCTTTTGAGCTGTTGCAGCACATTACCAAGCGTATTACCACCGAGGTAGAAAACGTCAACCGCGTTCTCTATGATCTCACGCCGAAGGCTCCGGCAACAATCGAGTGGGAATAAAATTCTAAATTAGAATTATAAGCACAGCCGTCAAGCGGGGGATCCCCTGTTTGGCGGTGTTTTACTATTGCCGTATTTTCAGATTCGTGATAAAATAAAAATATGTAAAATAAAGGTTTGGAACGCAGTATGAAACAGGAAACTTACCATTTGCTTGAAACTATATGCTTGAATGTATGGGTGACAGCGCTCACATAAATACAA
>CADBSZ010000207.1 GCA_902797525.1 uncultured Ruminococcus sp.
ACGGCGAACATCAGCGCCACAACGCCACTGATAATGTCGGCATACAGCGGCATTTCCTTGTAATCTCTGATAATGACAAACACATTGTAGGCGGAAAACGCGCCGAACAGCAAGCCGGTGAGTATAATAACGACTCTTTTCAGCGTCAGCTTTTGTTTCATATGATCCTCCAAAAAAACAGCTGTGTTTGCAGACAGCAAGCACAGCCAAATCAATGAGCGGTAACTGCCGCGTCAGGGCTGAAAAATAATGTATCCCCAGCCTTCGTCATCCGTCGGCATTTGCGTATGCGGTTCGGTTGTAGGCTCGGCGGTGGTCTCGACGGGTTGCTCCATCGGTTCGCCGATATTGTAATCGGTGTCAAACTCAGCGAGCCACATCTGAATAACGGTTACGTCCGAAATGGAGATTTCGCCGTTGCCGTCCGCGTCCGCTGCCGGTTCGCAAAAGTCGCTGCTGTCCGCAATTTCGGCGATATGCCGCTGAACGGCGGTGACGTCTTTTACCGTAACCGAACCGTCGCAATCCGCGTCGCCGAGCAGATGATCGGAAACAGCGCCGCTTGAATGATCCGACACATTCCCGGCAAAATAGTGAACAGTGCCGGTGAGTAATAACGCAACGGCAACCAAAAGAACAGACATGATTGTGCGCAGCTTACAGGTCATTAATGTTCACCTCCGCATTATCCTCCGCTCCCGGCGTAACGGGAGACGGCACCGAACGGGAAGCATCCGGCTCTGTGGCTTTCGGGCTGTTGCTTTGACTTGTTTGGCTGCCGGCTTGAGATGAGCCGCTTGCCTGTGACGCCGCACCGGCGGCACTTTTGGGAGTGGCCGCAGACGCTTCGCCCGATTGGCCGTTTTGTTTTTCGCTGTCTGCAACAGTGCCGGCGCCTGCCGCGCTGCCGAAAGCATTGCCGCCTTCCGTGCCGCTTTGTGCAGAGTCCGTTGCCGCAGAAGAAGCCTGCTGCGTTTGTGTGGCAGACTGTTGTGCAGCGGAGCGCGAGGACGCCTCCGCTTTTTCTTCCTTTTCGCCGCATGCCGACAGACAGAATGCAAAAGCAACCGTCATTATCAGCGCAAAAATAACCTTTATTTTTTTCATTTCATACACCGTTATCCATATTTACCGTTTTTTAATTTATTCTTATTCGTTTATTTACATCATATGCCCTTAAAAGTCAACCGTATCGCAAAAAGGAGCCGCCGCGTTTGCGGCAGCTCCTTGTGATTTTTAAAACAAAATTATTCCGCGCAGATGACGGTGAAATCGTCCAGCTTTTCGGCCTTGCAGTGGAAATCTTTGTCGCCGATTTTCACGTTGAAGTCGCCCTTGGCAATGTCGTCGCTCTTAATGCCGAGCGAGTCGAGGGTTGCGCCCTTTTCAACGCCGGAAACGGTTGCACCGAGAACCGCGTCGCCGCGCAGGACGATGGTGTTCGCACCGCAGGTTTCGGCAAGGTGAGCGCCGGCAACATCGGCATACGCCTCGGTCTGATAGCCAACAACAACCGCGCCTGCCGCGCCGTCCGCACGCTGAACGCCGACCATCAACGAATAAGCGTCGCTGCCTTCAACAGGCGCGGGGTCGGTCATGGACTTGACGGTAATGCCCTTTACAATGCGGTTAAAGGTCTTTTTGTCCTCTGTCTGCTTCAGTGTTTTGCCCTTGTCATCCTCGGGATAACACGCGGTAATGGTGCCGCTTTCATCCGCGACGGTTATGCTGTCGAGATAAAAATAGCGCGCGATTTTTTCGAACTCCTCGGCGGTGGTCTTGTCGCTTAACAGCATGGCAATACCGTTTGCCTGAGAGAACGCATGGTCGGCAAAGGTCGCCGACAGACGAATTTCAGACTCGGCAAATTTGGACACCTGCGACTTGGCGTACGCAAGCGACGCGTCAAGCGCCTTTGACGAGGAGCCGTTTGAGCCGGCACAGCCTGCCAGAGCCGTTACGCCCATGACTGCGGCGCATGCGATGGCAAGAGGAGCGGTGAATCGTTTTTTCACAGTGAATCATCCTTTCAGTGAGAAATATTCTGTATAAATTTATTGATATATTATAACACACTTTTGTTGAAATGTCACTAGTTTTTTTATAATTTATCATAAAAAACTCCTCACAAAATTGCGAGGAGTTTCCGTCGGTCGATTATTCATGATTTATTTTGCGGTTTTGAATGTCTTTGCGGAACAAAAGCTTAAAAATACGTCTGACAAGCGGCTGAATGAACAGGTGCTGTGAGAAGAACGCAAACGGAAGATTAAAGCACACCAGCTTAAACCAATGGCACA
>CADBSZ010000208.1 GCA_902797525.1 uncultured Ruminococcus sp.
GCGCCGCGTCATTACCTGGCACACGCCCGTGGCGTTTCTCGGCACGGTGGCGGTGATGTCGCTTGTCTGCGGTCAGGACGTGCTCGCCCAGCTGCTTTCAGGCGGTCTGATGATTGCGGCGTTCTTTATGGCGACCGACTACGCGTCCTCACCCGCGACCAAATGGGGCAAAATTATCTTCGGCGTGGGCTGCGGACTGATTACCGTATTAATTCGATTCTGGGGCAACTTCCCCGAGGGCGTCAGCTTTTCGCTGTTGATTATGAACATCCTGACGCCGTATATTGACAGGCTGACGCGCTCAAAGCCGCTGGTAGGGGAGGTGGACGAGTCGTGAAGGACATTGTAAAACCCATCGCGGTGCTTGGGGCAATCTGTTTGGTTGTTACGGCGCTGCTCGCCTACATCAACTCGGTCACCGCGCCCATTATCGCCGAAGCTTCGGCACAGGCGGAGGCAAAGGCGGTCAAAGAGGTTCTGGCGGAAGCGGAGGATTTTGACGTCGTGTATGACACCGTCACCGGCGTCAACACGTTGGACGTCAGCATGCCTGTCGAGGTTGCAACGGTTTATCAGGCGACCAACGGCACCGGCTATGTGTTCCTTATGCACACCAAGGGCTACGGCGGCACCATTTCTCTGCTGTGCGGCGTCAAGTCGGACGGCAGCATCGAAAGCACCCAAACGCTTGCTCACAGCGAAACCAGCGGCATCGGCTCGCGCGTTGTTGACAACGGCAGTTCCTACCGTCACAACTACGAGGGCAAAACCGCGGACGATTACGAAACGGTGGACGCGCTGACGGGCGCCACCATCTCCTCAAAGGCATACAAAAAGGCAATTGCCGCCGCCTTTGAGGCATACAAAACGGTTAAGGGGGCGAAGTAAGTGAACAAACTGCAAAACTTTTCAAAGGGCTTAATCAAAGAAAACCCCGTGCTTGTTCTCGTGCTGGGCACCTGCCCGACGCTCGCCACCTCAACAAGCGTGCTCAACGCCGTCGGCATGGGCGCGGCGGCGACGGTTGTGCTGCTGTGCTCCAACATCGTTATCTCGGCGCTGCGCAAAATCATTCCCGACAAGGTGCGCATTCCGTGCTACATCGTGCTGATTGCCGGCTTTGTCACCATGGTGCAAATGCTCGTCAAGGCGTTTGCGCCGGCGCTTGACCAGTCGCTGGGCATTTATCTGCCGCTGATTGTCGTCAACTGCATTATTCTCGGCAGAGCCGAAATGTTCGCCAACAAAAACACCGTGCTCGATTCCGCAATCGACGCGCTCGGCATGGGCGCGGGCTTTACGCTGGCGCTGGTGATGATGGCGACCATTCGCGAGGTGTTCGGCAACGGCACCTTCCTCGGTTTTGAAATTCCGATTCTCGTTGACAACAAAATTTCCATTCTCACCATGGCGCCGGGCGGATTCTTTGTGTTTGGTATCCTCATCGCCCTGATTAACAAGTTCGGCAAGCACAAGCCCAAAAAGAAGGACTTTGGCTGCGCCGGCTGTCCGCAGGCAGCGGCGTGCGGCAGAGCGGACTGCGGCGGCTGTGCCGACAATAAGGAAGCGGAGGTGAGCGCGTCATGACGAAGCTGATTGTCATTCTGCTTTCCGCGGTGTTTATCAATAACTATGTGCTGTCGCGCTTTTTGGGCATTTGTCCGTTCCTCGGCGTTTCCAAAAAGCTCGACTCCGCCACCGGCATGAGCCTTGCGGTTATTTTCGTTATGATGATTGCCACGGCGGTGACTTTCCCGATTCAAATCTACCTGTTGGTTCCCAATCATCTGGAATATTTGCAGACGATTGTGTTTATTCTCGTCATCGCTGCGCTGGTGCAGCTCGTTGAAATCGTGCTCAAGCGCTACATTCCGGCGCTTCACAAGAGCCTTGGCGTGTATTTGCCGCTGATTACCACCAACTGCGCGGTGCTCGGCGTGACGATTCTTAACATCGACGAGGGCTACACCTTTTTGGAGGCGATGGTCAACTCGCTCGGCAGCGGTTTGGGCTTTTTCCTCGCGATGGTCATGTTCTCGGGCGTGCGCTCCAAAATCGAGGGCGCGGACATTCCCGAAAGCTTTAAGGGCCTGCCCGTTACGCTGATTGCGGCTTCCATCACTTCGCTGTCCTTTTTGGGCTTCGGCGGCGTGATTGAAAATATGTTTCCTGTTTAACGGAGGTGGCGCGATATGAATGAAATTCTGATTGCGGTAATCCCCGTTGTGATTATCGGTGTTGTCTGCGCTGCGGTTCTGGTGGTCGCCTCAAAGCTGATGGCGGTCAAGGAGGACGAGCGGTTTCCGGCGGTGCGCGACTGTTTGCCCGGCGCCAATTGCGGCGCGTGCGGCTACGCAGGCTGCGACGGCTACGCCAAGGCGCTGTGTGAAGATTCCGCCGTTCCCACCAACCTCTGTATTCCCGGCGCGGATTCCGTGGCAAAGCAGCTCAGCGAGGTGCTGGGCGTAGAGTTTGCCGACGTAGTGGAGCAGGTCGCCGTGGTGCATTGTTCCGGCGACTGCGCGCACACGCAGGACAAGGTTGCCTACAGCGGCATTGAAAGCTGCGCGGCGGCAAAGCTGTTGTACGGCGGCAAGGGCAGCTGCACCTTTGGATGTCTGGGGCTCGGCGACTGCGCAAACGCCTGTCCGCAAAACGCGATTATCATTAAGGACGGCGTGGCGCAGGTGATGACCTGCGACTGCATCGGCTGCGGACTGTGCGTCAAAACCTGTCCGAACCGCCTGATTTCGCTGGTGCCCGACGTCAAAACCACCATCGTCGCGTGCAGCAACCGCGACAAGGGCGCTGTTACGCGCAAGGTGTGCTCGGTGGGCTGTATCGGCTGCAAAAAGTGCGAAAAGGTGTGTCCGAGCGGCGCGATCAAGGTCACGGACAACGTGGCGGCAATCGACTATGACAAGTGCACCGACTGCGGCGCCTGCGCCGAAAACTGCACCACCAAGTGCATTAAGGTCGAGGATTTGCGCGGCTGCCATCATTTTAACAAGCAGTAAGTTATCAGTAATCAGCAGGGAATGATTAGCTCAAACCTTTGAGAGTGATTCGCAGGGCAACCCGCGCGGCTGTCACTGCGCTGTAAAAGAAAAGCTTGAGTTATTCAGCGTTTACATAAGCTTTCAAAAGCGTGCCTTCGGGCACGCTTTTTTAGCGGCAGGTGAATATATGGCAACGCTTGCCACGCCGTTAGTCCGCCGTTTTGCCAAACCGACTGTTCCAAAGGCGTCCTGCCTCCGAGGCACTCGGCCCGAGGTGCTCGGGCTGCTTGACTTTTTGAGGGTTTTGCGGTATTATCTAATATGTATAGCTATCTATGACAAAAAGGAGGTCTGCCGAATGTTTGATATGTCCGTCATTTTTGACGCGGGCGTTGTGGGCTTGCGCATACTCATGCCCCTGTACGCCATTGTTATCGTTTATCAGTGCTATGCGGCAATGCGCCGCCGCAGACGTCCCGAAAAGCCGCTTGTTTCGCTCTATAATCCCAACTCGGGCGGAATGATTCCCGTGGTGTTTTGGGAAAATTCCATCGGGCGCAGCAAGTCGAGCGACATTATGATTAACGACCCCACGGTTTCCAAAAACCACTGCGTGCTGCTTCGCCGCAGCGCAGGCTGGTTTGTGTCCGACGTCGGCTCAACCGCCGGCACCTATGTCAACGGCACGCGCGTGCGCGGCAGAACCAAGGTGCTCATCGACGACATGATTCGCGTCGGCAAAACCGAATATCAGCTCAAGCGCGGCGACGACTTCAATTCGCCCCTGCGCGGCGACCGCTTTTTCTCAAAGGTCAGCGACAAGCCTGCCATTCAGGCGTGGAAGCTCATGCTGATGATTACGCTGTTCCACCTGTTTATGGCGGTGGAAGCCATGTTCTGGAACGACGGCACCAACGTGTATGCGCCGCTGGTTTTGTTCGGCGCGCTGGCGGTGGTGGAATGGGGCTTTTTCTCTGTTTCCTACTTTGCGCTCCGGCGCCTTAACTTTGAACTGGAAGCGCTCGGACTGTTTTTGACCGGTATCGGCGTGCTGCTGCTGGTGCGGCAGGTGGAGCGCTCGGCGTATGTTCAGCTGATTGCGGCGGTGCTCGGCATCGCGCTGTACTGCGTGATTATCAAATTCATCGAGGACCCCGACCGCAGCGACAAAATCCGGTTCCCCGTGATGATTGTCGCCGTGCTCATGCTTTTGTCGAGCATCGTGCTCGGCAGGGTGACCAACGGCGCGGCAAACTGGGTGTATATCGGCTCAATTTCGTTCCAGCCCTCGGAGCTGGTGAAAACCATCTTCATCTTTATCGGCGCGAGCGCGCTCGATAAATTACAGACCAAGCGCAATTTGATTGAGTTTATCATCTTTTCGGTCGTCTGCGTCGGACTTTTGGCGCTGATGAGCGACTTCGGCGCGGCGCTGATTTTCTTCGTTACCTTTTTGCTGGTTGTCTTTATGCGCTCGGGCGACATCAAAACCGTGCTGCTGCCCGTCGGCTCCGTTATCGGCGCGTTTGTGCTGTTTCGGTTTTTGGCGGAGCGCATTAACTTCATCGGCGACCGCTTTAACTATGTTTTCAACCGCTTCAAGGCGTACCGCCACGTGTGGGAATACGCCAACGAGGCGGCAGGCTATCAGCAGGTGCGCGTGCTCACCTATATCGCCAGCGGCGGCTTGTTCGGCGTTGGCTTGGGCAACGGCTACTTTAAGCAGTATTTTGCCTCGGAAAGCGACCTCGTATTCGCGCTTCTCGCCGAGGAAATGGGCGTTATCGTCGCGATTGTCGCCGCGCTCGCGGTGGCGCTGCTGATGATTTACGCGCGCGCGATTGCCACGCGCAGCCGCAGCACCTTCTATTCGATTTCTTCCTGCTGCGCCGCGGGACTTTTGGTGGTGCAGCTTTCGCTCAACATCTTCGGCGCAACCGACATTCTGCCCCTGACGGGCGTTACCTTCCCGTTTATCAGCAGCGGCGGTTCCAGCCTGATTTCCTGCTGGGGCCTGCTGGCGTTCATCAAGGCGGCGGATGAAAGAACCTACTCGATGAAGCGCTAGGCATCCACTTGCATTTGATTTTTAACCGACAAACCTTTTCTGCACAAGCCATTCCACTCTAAACTCTCAACTCTCAACTCTAACACGAAAGGCGGTGGGCACATGAAGCGAACCCTCAGACGCAGCACTTTAATTTTAATCTTCACCCTCGCGTTTATCGGCGGCATCGGATTTTTTACCGCGGAGCTGATTTTCGGCGCGAAGGACTGGGTTGACCAGCCGTATAATGCCCACATTTCGGGCAGCGGCGGACTGGAGCAGGCAGGTAAAATTCTCGACCGCAACGGCAACGTTTTGGCGCAGACCGTAAACGGCGAGCGCGTGTATAACAGCGATCCGTCTGTCCGTCAGGCGCTTTTGCACACGGTGGGCGACAACAGCCTGAACATTTCCACCGCGGTGCAGAGCAAATACCGCTCGCTGCTAACCGGCTACAGCTTGATTTGGGGACTCAACATGCCCCAGTCGATGCGCTCCTCGCACGACATCACCCTCACCGTGGACGCCTCCGCCTGCAAGGCGGCGTATGACGTGCTCAGCGGTATGGGCAAACGCGGCGCGTGCGTGGTATACAACTATAAAACCGGCGAGGTAATCTGTTCGGTCAGCACCTACGGCTACGATCCCCAGGCGCCTCCCGAAATCAACGAAAGCAACGAGGCGCAGTACGACGGCGTTTATCTTGACAACGTTGTGTCGTCCACCTACACCCCCGGCTCCATTTTCAAAATCGTCACCGCAGCGGCGGCGATTGAAAATATCCCCGATTTGTTCGAGCGCACCTGGTACTGCACCGGCGGCGAGGAAATCGGCGGCCATCCCATCACCTGCGTGGAAACCCACTACGAAATTAACTTTGAGCAGGCGATGGAGCAAAGCTGCAACTACGTGTTCGCGTCGCTTGCCGTGGAGCTCGGCAGCGAAAAAATGAACGCGACCGCCGAAAAAATGGGCATTAACATGTCCTTTCACTTCGACGATATCAGTACCCCGAAAGGCCACTATAACACCACAAACGCCACCGAAAATGATTTGGCGTGGTCGGGCTCGGGCCAGTATGACGACAAGGTCAATCCCATGCAGATGGCAATCATCTGCGGCGCCATCGGCAACGGCGGCAAGGGCACCTGCCCCACCTACATCAAAAGCGGCTCGGGCGATATTCTGAAGGAAATCGGCGTCAAGAGCAGTCAGTCCTATGATTTGGTGAATCCGGCCACCGCCGCCACGCTCGACGGCGTGATGCCGAAGTATGAGTTCGGCGGCATGAGCGTTCATGCCAAAACCGGCACCGCGGAGGTCGGCGACGAAAAGCAGCCCAACGGCTGGTTTGTCGGCTACTCCGTCAACGAGGACGCGCCGCTTGCCTTTGCGTGCGTGGTAGAGGATTCGGGCTTCGGCAACCAGTACGCGCGCCCTGTGGCGGAAGCGGCAATGGCGGCTTCGGCGCAGGCTATCAGAGGTTATTAAAGAAATCATCAACTTTTATATAGACAGAAAGGAAATCTCCTATGGCAAACTTTTTAAAAGCGATGTTCGGCAACTACAGCAAGCGCGAGGTAAAGCGCGTGAAGCCGATTGCCGACAAGGTTCTCGCACTCGAGGGCAAGTATGCCGCGATGTCCGAAAGCGAGCTGAAAAATCAGACCGCTATCTTAAAGGAGCGTCTGGCAAACGGCGAAACCACCGACGACATTTTGCCCGACGCGTTTGCGGCGTGCCGCGAGGCAAGCTGGCGCGTGCTCGGCATGAAGCACTTTCCCGTGCAGGTTATCGGCGGCATTGTTCTTCACCAGGGACGTATCGCCGAAATGAAAACCGGTGAAGGTAAAACCCTCGTGGCAACCCTTCCGGCATATTTGAACGCGCTCACCGGCGAGGGTGTTCACATCGTTACCGTCAACGACTATCTTGCGCGCCGCGACTCCGAGTGGATGGGCAAGCTCTATAAGTATATGGGACTCAAGGTCGGCCTGATTGTACACGACCTCGACAACAACGCCAGAAAGGAAGCCTACAACGCCGACATCACCTACGGCACCAACAACGAGCTGGGCTTCGACTATCTGCGCGACAACATGGTTGTCTATAAGGAAAACAAGGTTCAGCGCGGCCACGCGTTTGCCATTGTGGACGAGGTTGACTCCATCCTCATCGACGAGGCGAGAACGCCGCTGATTATCTCCGGTCAGGGCGACAAGTCCAGCGATTTGTATGAGCGCGCCGACAGCCTTGCCAAAACCCTGAAGTTCGAGCGCTTTACCGAAATTGACTCCAAGCTCGACATGGACGAATACTACGCCGAGCACAACATCGACTATGTGGTTGACGAAAAGCAAAAAACCGCCACCCTCACCCAGCTGGGCGTGAAGAAGGCGGAGCAGTTTTTCAACCTTGAAAACCTCACCGATCCCGAAAACCTGACCATTCAGCACCACGTCAACCAGGCAATCAAGGCGAACGGCGTTATGAAGCGCGACGTTGACTATGTTGTGAAGGACGGCGAGGTGCTCATCGTTGACGAGTTCACCGGCCGCCTGATGTACGGCAGACGCTTCAACGAAGGTCTGCACCAGGCGATTGAGGCAAAAGAGAGCGTGAAGGTGCAGTCCGAGAGCAAAACCCTCGCCACCATCACCTTCCAAAACTACTTCCGTCTTTACAAAAAACTGTCCGGCATGACCGGTACCGGTCAGACCGAGTCCGAGGAGTTCCAGGAAATCTACAAGCTCGACGTTGTGGAAATCCCCACCAACAAGCCCGTTATCCGTAAGGATTTGCCCGACTCGGTGTTCAAAACCGAAAACGGCAAGTTTAAC
>CADBSZ010000209.1 GCA_902797525.1 uncultured Ruminococcus sp.
GAATAAATCTTATGCACAGAGTTACCGTCAGGTGGTTGCCGCTGCGTGCAGGGCATTGATGGACAAAATCATCAAGCTGAAGAAAGCAGTGCCGTATGTGGTAGCTCTCGGAAAGCGCGACTTGTTGTGGGAGCTGCTGCCTGAAGCGGTTTATTCGCATGTTTTGGGGGTGAAGAAAAATGCTGAATGAAATTGATGAATTCAAATCTTATACACAGTTCCCGGAGTACAGCGCCAACGGCAAACGTGATATGTCATTTCTCGGGCGGTTTACATTTGATATGCTGATAAAACAAACCGGGCTGCACCGAGTTCTGACGATCATTGCACGCGGTTATATGTTTGAAACAGATACGCCTGACTTTGAGCGTGCAAGGTGTGCGTTGCAGGCATGGTGCAGCTTACCGACAGAGAAGAAAGACGATTGGAAAGCGAACACAAATTTCAGTGAGCTGCATGATAGTTTTCCGGAGTTGGTTGATGCTGACGGCTGCGGTTGGTTTTACAGGCATGTTCACAACATCTGTGCTTTTGTCAGAAACAATCCTGATAATGTAAGCATAACAACAATTTCGAAATGTGAAACTCTGAGGAAGGGCTTTGATAAGGAATGGGAGAAAAAAGTCATTCAATTTCAGGTGCCGATTTTTTCAAACACAACCATAGCCTCGTGGATATTGCGTTTTGACGATATCCTCGCCGACGCGCTGGAATTGGGTATGCTGAAAAACAAGGACTTTTCTCTCTCTGACAGTATTAGAGATTATATTGAGAAGAATGTTTCAACTCCCTCCGCGCGACCCGCCGCCGAGCTGTTGATAAAGTATTATATAGCCAACAAACCTGATGATTCCGACAAGGTCGTTTTACCGGTAACGAATATTGACGCGTACTTTGGCAACGGCAATTTCAGCAAAAAGTGGCTGCCGAAAGAGCTTGATTCAGTCATTATCCGCGACCCTCAGAGCAACGGCGTTTCGCGCTATACGCTCCATAAAAATCTGATAAAAATGTTATAAACAAACGTGTAGCATAGCAATTCCGCTACACCTTTCATATCGCCAGAAATGCCGCTCACAAACCGTGACAAATCGCCTGTGTCGGCTTTGTTGGGCGAAGTCGGGCATGTACCCGGTTTTTTGTTTTGCGCGACACGGGGCGAAAACAATTTGGTTATTGCATGCGTTTACTTGACATTCCAATATGGAATCATTATAATGAAAGCAGATAAAATAATTTATAATCCAAATACTAACGGAAAGGAGCTGATGTTATGCCTACAAGATTAGATATCGAAAAAACAATTAAATATTTGCTTGTTCGCTATAACGCCGAATACGCTCTTCTTTTCGGTTCATATGCACGCGGTGAGGCAACTCCCGATTCCGATATTGATGTTGTCGTTTTTGGCGGAGAGAATTTTAAGAAATCAAATATCTTTGCCTTTGCCGAGGAACTGCGTGAAGCACTCGGTAAAAACGCGGATGTGTTTGAAATCAGCGAGGTCAACAAGGGCACTCCTTTTTATGATAACCTGATGAAAGAAGGAGTGAAAATCGCATGAAGATTTCCGATAAAGAACGCATTAAAAAGATTGTAAATACGTGGGCTTCCCTGCAAAAGCAAATGGATGAGCACCACATCACAAGAGAGTTGCTTTTGAATGACGAGTTCTCTCAGTGGGCAGTTACCACGCCACTTTACAATATTGGCGAGCAGGTTTATATGATCAGTGCGGATTTCAAAAAAGCAAATCCTGATATTCCGTGGAGCTTAGTCTCCGGGTTGCGCCACAGATTAGTTCACGATTATGATGGAATCAACTGGTCAATCATCGTAGAAGTCGTATTTGAAGAAATGGACGAATTCGTGAATAGTATAGAAAAGATAATCTAAAAGTTTCGGCAGACGCGCCAATTGGTACGCCTGCTATTTTTCTGCCCACAAACCGCGACAAATCGGCTGTGTGGGCTTTGTTCGGCTTGATCGGGTACGTGCCCGAACTATTTGCTCGCGCGACACGGGGCGAAATAGGGGCGTTAGCTTTTTCTCTCTGTTAGGGAAAATGAAACATAATCATTGTAATCATTCAGTTGCACACTGAATGAATAATCGTCTTTGCTTACAACAAGAAGTGTACTCGATTTTTAATTCTAAGTTAAGATTATGAATTAGATTAAAGCGAATAATTCAAAACCGATTTACAAATCCCATGTTAAACGA
>CADBSZ010000210.1 GCA_902797525.1 uncultured Ruminococcus sp.
CAATTGCGCTTTTGCGCAATTGGAAAACGCGCCAAGCGTTTTCTCTCTGATAGAAAGTTGTCTGCTTTCTATCAGAGAATCGTATTAATAGCGCATAGTGAGGGAAATACGCTTTTTGTCGGCGTCAACGGAAAGTATTTTGACGTTAACAATGTCGCCGACCTTGAGCACCTCGGACGGGTGCTTAATGTACTTGTCGCAAATCTGCGAGATATGCACCAAGCCGTCCTGATGAACGCCGATGTCAACGAACGCACCGAAGTCGATGACGTTGCGAACAGTGCCCTTGAGCTCCATGCCCTCCTTCAAGTCGTTGATGTCGAGCACGTCGCTGCGCAGCATGGGCGCCGGCATTTCGTCGCGCGGATCGCGTCCGGGCTTTGATAGCTCCTTCACAATGTCATCAAGGGTGGGCAGGCCGATTCCGAGCTTTTCGGCGAGGGTTTTGGTGCCTGCCGCCTTGACGCGGTTGGGCAAATCGGAAAATTTTGCAGATTTTATTTCTTTATCGGAATAATCAACAAGCGTCAGCAATTCTTTGGCACTCTTGTAGCTCTCCGGGTGCACGCCTGTGTTGTCAAGCGGATTCTTACTTTCGGGCACGCGCAAAAAGCCTGCGCACTGCTCAAAAGCCTTGGGACCGAGCTTCGGCACCTTTTTTAATTCTGCACGGGAATGAAACGCGCCGTTTTCCTCTCGGTAGGCGACAATGTTTTTGCAGACCGTGGCATTGAGTCCCGACACACGCAGCAGCAGTGCCGGTGAGGCAGTGTTTAAATCCGCGCCGACCGAGTTGACGCAATCCTCCACCACACCGTCGAGCGTTTCGCCGAGCTTTTTCTGCGGCATATCGTGCTGGTACTGACCGACGCCGATCGCCTTCGGTTCAATTTTGACCAGCTCCGCGAGGGGGTCCTGCAGGCGGCGCGCGATGGAAACCGCGCTGCGCAGGGTTAAATCCAGTTCGGGCAATTCGGCTGCGGCGAGCTTAGACGCGGAATAAACCGACGCGCCTGCCTCGCTGACGACCATATAATACACCTTGCGGTCAAGCTCCTTGAGCAAATCGGCGGTGAACATCTCGGTTTCCTTGCTTGCTGTGCCGTTGCCGATGGAGATGATGTCAACGCTGTGCTTTTTAATCAGGCGAAGCAGCGTTTGCTTGGATTCGGCGATTTTGCGTTCGGAATGCGTGGGGTAAATAACTGCCGTGTCGAGCACCTTGCCGGTGTCATCCACCACAGCGACCTTGCAGCCGGTGCGGTAGCCCGGGTCGAGGCCGAGCACGGTTTTGCCCTTGACGGGCGGCTGCATGAGTAATTGCTTTAAATTAGTGGCAAACACCTTCATGGCGTTATCGGCGGCGGATTCGGTCAACTCACTGCGGATTTCGCGCTCAACGGACGGAAAAATCAGACGGCTGTAAGCGTCCTCCCCTGCCGCACGCAGCAGGTCGCTGCAAAGCGGATTCGTTTGTCGGTCGAGCAGGCGGTTAATCACACTGAGCGGCTCGTCGTCTCCGAGCGTAAGGCTGACCTTCAAAAAGCCTTCTTTTTCGCCGCGGTTGACAGCGAGCACACGGTGGCCGGCAATTTTTTTGACCGGCTCGCTGTATTCGTAATACATGGAATACACGCTGTCCTGCCCGGCATCGGCGGCTGTGGAAGTGAGCACGCCGCTTTTCTGCGCAATCGTGCGCAGGCGCTTGCGGATTTCGGCACTGTCGGAAATTTGCTCGGCGATGATGTCCATCGCGCCCTGCAGCGCCTCGTCGGCATTGGCAACGCCTTTTTCCTCATCAACAAATTCCTCAGCATATTTTTGGGGTGAAAAGCCCTTTTCCTGCTTCAGAATTGACAAAGCGAGCGGCTCCAAGCCCTTTTCCTTTGCGACGGACGCCCTTGTTTTGCGTTTGGGGCGGAAGGGGCGATAAATGTCCTCCAGCTCGCTGAGCGTCTGCGCCTTGTCGAGCGAGGCAGAAACCTCGTTGGTAAGCTTTTCCTGCGCCTCAATCAATGCGCGGATTTCCTCACGGCGCTTGTCGAGCGAACGCAGGTATTCCAGCTTTTCGCTGAACGCGCGGATGAGCTGGTCGTCCATGGAGCCGTGCATTTCCTTGCGGTAACGCGCAATAAACGGAATGGTGTTGCCGTCGTCAAGCAGCGCGATGATGTTGGCGGCATATTCCTCTTTAATGTTAAATTGTTGTGCCAGTGTTTTTGAATAATCCATAAAACCCTTCCTAATGAAAATGAATCAAGCCGAGATTGTATTTCCACTGCAAAATGCGCTTCACCGAAGCGTTGATTTGTTCCTCGGAAATGTCGCCGTTTTGCACGGCGGCAAGCACGGCGGGATATTGCGTTTCCACATCGGTGCAGCAAAGAATATCGTTGCCGCACTTTGCTGCGGCAACCGCCGCAGCGTCCGCGCCGGTATAATTGGTGATTGCCTGCATTACCAAATCGTCGGTCATCACCACGCCGTCAAAGCGGAGGTCGTCGCGCAGTACACGGTGCACCTTTTCGGACAGCGAGGCAGGCAGCTTGTCGTCCATGCTTGCCACGATGTTATGCGCGACCAAAACGCAGTCTGCGCCGGCGTTGATGCCTGCCTGAAACGGCAGAAAATCGGTTGCGGCAAAATCCGCGTAAGGCTTGGAATCGTAGGACATGTCATCATGGGTATCGGTGTTGTCGCCGTAGCCCGGAAAGTGCTTGAGCACCGTGCCGAGACGCTTTTGTTTGCAGATGCCGACGGCAGTCGTCACAAAAGTGCAAACCTCCTGCGCGTCGCCGCTGAACGAACGGTCATACATAAAGCTCTCGGTGTTGGAGGTGACGTCGCACACGGGCGCCATGTTCACATTGATGCCGAGCGACAACAGCAAGTCCGCTTTTTCGGTTTCGGTTTGCGCAACTGCGCCCCAGCCGCCGTTGCGAAAAACCTCCTTCGGCGAGGGAAACGCCGATGAGCGCAGGTTTTGGTTGTCGCTGACACGCACCACCGTACCGCCCTCCTCGTCAACGCCGATGAGCAGGGGAATTTTTGAAGCAGCTTGATAGGTGCTGATGTTATTTTTGATTTCGGCGGCGGTTTTATCGGCAAAATCTCTGCCGAACAAAATCAGGCCGCCCAAATGGTAGGTTTGTATCCAATCCGCCGCGCCGACGTCGGGACAGCGGACATAAAACATCTGCCCCACCTTTTCCTCGAGCGTCATGTCCGCAATCATTTCGCCGAGCTTGTCCGCCGGCGCCGCAGTCGGCTCGGTTTGAACCTCGTTTGTCGGCTGCGCGGTTGGCGCCCCGCTGTTTTTCGGAGCGCCCGAGCAGGCGCACAGTAACAGCATGGTGAGCGTTAATAAAATTGCTATTCCGTGTTTAACTCGCATAACTGCGCCTCGTTTCTGTTTGTCGGTGGTTATATTGTACTATGATTATGATGTTTTGTAAAGTAAAAACACGCCATCATGCGACAGCGTGTTCGGAATTCATGATAAGTGAAATCACTTCATCGTATTCGATGCTTAAAACCAGCGAAAACTCCTCGCAAATCATCTTTTCGGCCTCCTTTAAAAACCGTTCGTCGGAAAGATGCAGGCGTTTGCCCTTTGAAATCTGCTCCTGTTCATGAAGGCGGATAGCGCGGATTAAGCGAATCAGCTTGGCGGTGTCGCCCTCGGAGATGATTTCCTTAAAGACTTCGGTTCGGGTGAGTTTGTTTTCAATCCATTCGTCGCAGCCGCGGTTTTCATCGAGCAAGGTGTTGATTTCGTCTTCGGAAAGGATAGGACGAATTTTGGCAACAAGCGTTTCGTTTGCAGTGGGAACAAACAAGGTGGACGTACCGGAGCACACCGGCTTGAGCACATAGTATTCCATGCTGATTTTTCCCACTTTTTTGTTGGTGATGTCGTCAATTTTGCAAACGCCGTTAGTACCATAGAGCACGGTCTGCCCAACGCTGAACATTTTGTTTCCTCTTTTCCTTATTCATAAAAATCGCATAGAACAGCGATTTCCTTATGTTAATTATATCACTTTTGCGCCTGTTTTGACCATAGGCAAAATGCCTAAATATCAAATATTTTTCTGTTCAACCCGTTGTCACGGGAGGGCAGTGCGCCTTCGGACAGCACGGTATTTGCAACACATCGGCAGAACGGCGCGTCATTCGTTTGGTTTTGTTTGTAGGGGCTACCAACCGTTTTTTCTGACAGCCCCAACGCCTGTCACACCGTTCCTTAAACGTTTCCGATAAACTAACCTTTCCCTGGGCGTCCTGCCAACCGGGGCTCCCGGTAATAGAAACAGCCGAGGAAAACCTCGGCTGTTTCAGGGGGTAAATTGGGTTATAGAAGGAATAAATCAAAATTAATAAGTGACAGAGAAAAACTATAAATCAAAACTCCTAAAATTACAAGAAAGGGAAAAACAAAACTTCAAAACCCAAACTTTTACTGTTTTTATTTTACACCATTCCGTTGCGTTGTTCAATTGCAAATGCAACATAACAAGAATCTGAATGTAAAAATAACATGGCAAACTTTGGTGCTTTTGACGAATTTGATATCAGCAAAAAAGGGTTAGCTCAAATAACTTGAGCCAACCCTGTCTGTTTATTGCTCGTTGTCAACCGGCTCCTTGCCTTTGCTGACGATGATGGTGACGTTGGTGCCGTATTCCACGGTTTCACCCTTGGTCTTGTCCTTGTAGCCGATCACTCTGCCCTCGGCGTATTTGTCGCTGTACTGATACTCGGCAGTACCCAAAAGGCCCTGCGCTGCGATGTCGGCGGAGGCCTGCTCGAGCGTTAAGCCCTCAATGTCGGGCAGCTCGCGGCTTTTGGCGCCCTTGCTGACGGTCAGGCTGATGGTGACGCCTGCGGCAGAATCGGTTGACATGACGTGTGAGCCGGCAGGCGGATTTTGCGTCATGACGGTGCCTTCCTTGTATTCATCGCTGTATTCATCGGAGTAAGCGCGCAGAATTTTGATGGAAGAATCGCTCTTTGCCAGCTCAACCGCCTCATCGTAGGTCATGCCGAGGTAGTTGGGCACGGTGGCGCCTGTCCACTCGGTACTTTCGGTGGAAGCCACAGTAGCGCTTGTGTTGCCGCCGAACATGCCGGAAAGCGGATTCTGCATAAGCCAAATCACGCCGATAACGCCCAGCACAAGCACCGTAATCGCCGCCGAAATAATGACAATGGAAACGTGCGACATGCCGCGCTCGCTCTTTTTGCCGCCGGCTGCAGCGGAAAGATTCATACTGGCAGTACGTGAAATTTCGTCCTGAATTGCCTTGGCGGTGTGCGCCACTGAAAGCTGTGAGCGCAGCTCGTCAAAGTCGGTGATGCGGTTTTCGCGCTCCACCTGCAGGCCGTTGGCAAGCGCCGAAACCACATGGGGCGGCAAACGCTTGACGGTGTTGGTGCTCATCAGCAGGCGGCTGTCCTTCAGGCGCTCGGGCGCGCTCTTGGGCAGTCTGCCGGTCAGCGAATAAAACAGGGTGGCGCAAAAGCCGTAAATATCGGTGATGTCGTCCAGAGGGAAGTTGTCCTCATACTGCTCGGGAGCTGCTGCGCCGGAAAAGAGCTGCGACTTGAGCGCGGTGCCGCGCTTGCGCTCGTTTTCGGTGGCAAAGCCCGAGATTTTGACCTTTCCCTGGGCGGTAATATACATATTTTTCGGAGAAATCGCGTAGTGACCTACGCCGCGCTTGTGAAGCGCCTCCAGTGCGGAAATGACGGGCATAAACAGCGGACGGGCGATGTCCCATTCCAAACTGCCGCTGCTGCGCTCGATATACTCCTCAAAGGGAATTAAGTCCTCGTTTTCCTCAATAACATATGCAGTGTTGTTCTGCTCAAAAATGTTGTGAACGTTCATGAGCGCCGACAGCTCGCGCAGCTCGGAAAGAATGCGGTAATAATTCAAAAACTCGTCCTTGAGCTTGGTGTAGACAAGGCGGTTTTCGTAATTCACTTTCACCTCGGTTTGTCCCTCGCCGCGGCTGAAAAGCCCGATGGGGAGAAATTCGCAGACAATCACCACATCGCCCGTTTGCTTGTCAAAGCCGAGGTAACGGGTGCTTTCGCCGTTGGTGTCAATGCCGGCGCCGACGATGTAGCGGTTGGCGAGCACCGTGCCGTAAGGCAAAAACGGCGCCTGCTGCTGTTCTGTATTGTCAAATCCGCAGGCCGGGCAAATCTTTTTGTTGCCGATTTCCTGCATGCATCCCATACATAATGACATATTGTTTCACTCCAATAGTATCGCGAAATAACCCAAACTTCTTTTTTTCTAAAAAGAATTATATCACAGTCAGAACTTTATTTTCAAGATTGTTAAGTGTCATTTTCATTACAGTTTTGTTATAGATGGCATGTTTTTCCACTATACTGTTTTATTATATCATGATTTTCACTATCTGTCTATACACATATGAAACTTTTTTGTGAGAAACGACAATCGGGCAGACAATGCTGTCTGCCCGAAAAATCATTGGTCTTTTAAACACCGCGTTTTGTCATTGTGCCGATGGCGTATTCCACCGTAAAATCAGCTAAGTATTGCTGCAAAAGCGTTACGTCGTCAACGTTCAGCCTGCCGTCGAGATTGACGTCGCCGCGAAGCCGCAGCTGTTCAATATCATCAAACGGGAAGCTTGCCACCGCCCTTGAAACTGCGGTTGCGTCGTTAATGTTAACCGTACCGTTGCCGTCGGCGTCGCCCAGCAGCACGGTCGGATAAACCTCGTAATACTCAGTCATCCACGCGTTACGCGCGCTGAACCAGTCTTTTAAAAACGTGTAGTTGCCGTCATAGCTCTTTTGCGGCTGAAGCTGAATGTTAATCCACCATTTTGCGGCGTTCCAGCCGGCTTCATGATAGTTGCGCGCGATAATGTCGCCGTACTGCTCCCGCACGCTGTCAAGCAGACCGCCGTCGGCGGAAATATTCGCGAAAAAGCCGTAGTACTCGCGGTAAATCTCCTTGACCTTCTCGTTGAACCACGCATTTTTGCACAAATACTTGTAAAGATTGCGTGCGTTTGCAAACGTGCC
>CADBSZ010000211.1 GCA_902797525.1 uncultured Ruminococcus sp.
GATTCAGCGCCTGTTCCGCAACCCCAAGGTGGCAAAATTAATCAAGAGATGCAACGACTTCGGCGCAGGCGGCGTGTGCGTTGCCATCGGCGAGCTTGCCGACGGCCTCACCGTTGACCTCGACAAAGTCACCAAAAAATACGACGGCCTTGACGGCACCGAGCTGGCTATCTCCGAATCGCAGGAGAGAATGGCGGTTGTGCTCGACAAAAAGGACGTTGAAGCCTTCATCAAATATGCGGAAACCGAAAACCTGGAGGCAACCGCCGTTGCGGTTGTCACCGAAAGTCCGCGACTGACCATGAACTGGCGCGGCGACACCATCGTTGACCTCAGCCGCGCGTTCCTCAACACCAACGGCGTAACGCAGGTGGCAAAGGCGTACATCGCCGCTCCCAAGGCGGAGGACTGCTACCGCGAGGCGTGCCCGGCGGAATTGGAAAACTTGCCGTTTGACGAAGCAATTGTGAAAAACATGGGCAGACTCAACGTTTGCTCACAGATTGGTCTGTCCGAGCGCTTTGACGCGTCCATCGGCGCGGCGACGGTGCTCATGCCCTTCGGCGGCAAAACCCAGCTCACGCCGCAGGAAGCCATGGCGGCGAAGATTCCGCTCGAAAAGGGAGAAACCGACGACGCGACCGCGATGAGCTACGGCTTCATTCCCGGCGTTTCGCGCTGGAGCCCCTTCCACGGCTCGGCATACGCGGTGGTGGAGTCCACCTCCAAGCTGTTGGCTGTCGGCGCAAATCCGCTCACGGCAAGACTGACCTTCCAGGAGTATTTTGAGCGCTTAAAGGACGTTCCCTCGCGCTGGGGCAAGCCCGCGGCGGCGCTGCTCGGCGCCATGCAGGCGCAGCTCAAACTGGGACTGCCCTCCATCGGCGGCAAGGACAGCATGTCCGGCTCGTTTGAGGACATCGACGTGCCGCCCACGCTCGTCAGCTTTGCCGTTGCCATGACAAAGGCGAGCAAGACCATTTCTTCCGAATTTAAAAAAGCAGGCAGTAGGGTGCTGTATGTTCCCGTTCCCGAGAACAAGGCGACCTTGATGCCCGAATGGGATAAACTGATTAACATGTACAAGGCTGTTTTCGCGCTGATGGAAAGCGGCAAGGTGCTTTCCGCTTCCGTTGTCAAGGAAGGCGGCGCGGCGGCAAGCGTGTGCAAGGCTTGCTTCGGCAACATGCTGGGCTTTCGCTTCACCAAGGAGCTGACGAATCAAGAGCTGTTTGCGCCCCTGTCGGGTTCGCTCGTGCTCGAGCTTGCCGACGGCGCGGCGCTGGACGACAGCGTGCTCAGCTATGATTTGGGTACCGTCACCGGCGACGGCAAGGTGACCATGGGCGGCAAGTCTGTTGATTTGAAGGCGCTGGTTGAAAGCTGGACCTCTCCGCTTGAAAAGGTATTCCCCACGCAGGCGGAATGCCCCGAAATCACCGTTGACGTGCCGCTCTTTACCGAGCGCAGCGGCAAAGCGCCTGCCATTAAGGCGGCAAAGCCGAAGGTGTTTATTCCCGTATTCCCCGGCACCAACTGCGAGGTTGACACCGCGCGCGCCTTTGAAAAGGCAGGCGCCGAGGTGGAAATGCTCATCGTCAAAAACCTCACCCAGCAGGGCATTGAGGAAACCATTGACCGCATGGAGCAGATTATCAAAACCTCACAGATGATTATGCTGCCCGGCGGCTTCTCCGGCGGCGACGAGCCCGACGGCTCGGGCAAGTTCATCGCCACCACCTTCCGCAATCCGCGTGTGGCAGAGGCGGTCAACGACCTGCTCAAAAACCGCGACGGTCTGATGCTCGGCATCTGCAACGGCTTCCAGGCGCTCATTAAGCTCGGCTTGGTGCCCTACGGCGAAATCCGCGACCTCAAGCCCACCGACCCGACCCTGACCTTCAACACCGTCGGCAGACATATTTCGCACATGGCGTATACGCGCGTGACCTCCGTGAAATCTCCGTGGTTCGCAGGCGTCAACGCCGGCGACGTGTTCGCGATTCCCGTTTCGCACGGCGAAGGAAGATTTATGGCGGATGAGGAAACCGTGAAGGCGCTGGCGGCAAACGGTCAAATCGCCACCCAGTACGTTGACCTTGACGGCAAGCCCTCAAGCGACATCGCCTTTAACGTCAACGGCTCTGTTTGCGCCATTGAGGGCATCACCTCGCCCGACGGCAGGGTGCTCGGCAAAATGGGCCACAGCGAAAGAAAGGGCGAAAACCTGTATCAAAACGTTCCCTTTGCCAAAGACCAGCAAATCTTTGAAAGCGGCGTTAAGTATTTTAAATAAGCAACGCAGGCAACGCGGGCAACGCGGCGTTGCATCCGGTGCGCCTTTGAAAAAATCGGTTTGGCAAAACCGCGGCAAAACGGCGCGTCTGAACGTTATATTTTTCAATAAAATAGGGGGCTGTCGCATAGCGGCAGCCCCGTTGTTTATAAAAACATCTTTTAAAAATACGCATTAAAAATCTTCCGAAACCCAATGATAAAACGCCTCAAAGCTGCCGTGCGGATAGCGCGAAATGTCCTTGTCGCGGCGGTTAATCAGGCAGTCGGTCACCAAAAAGACGTCAAGCCCCAGCTTTGCGGCGCACATGTCCTCGTCCACGTCGTTGCCGACCATCATGCTTTCCTCGGGCTTAATGCCGCAAAAATAGCAGATTTCGTGGTAATAATTCAAGTTCGGCTTGGAGGAGGAGCAGTTGTCATACACCGTGATGTAGTCAAAGTCGTTCGGGTCAAGCCCGGCCCACTTAATGCGCGAATAGGTTGCCGCCTTCGGAAAAATCGGATTGGTGGCGACAATCAGCCTGCAGCCGCGGCTTTTCAGGAGTGCAACGGTTTTGGCAACATAGGGATTGGTGCCGCACGCCGCCTTTGCCGCGGCAAATTCGTTGCGGTAAAACTCGTCGAACGCCGCCTCGTAGGAACGCAAATCCTTGCCGCAGACGTTGTTGAGCGCGCGCCAAAACACCTCGCGGTTCAAACACTCGCCGTCGTTTTTGCCCATCGCCGCCGCGCCTTCCCAAATGCCCTTGACCAACAGCTTGGGGTCAAGCTGCAAGCGGTGCGCAAATTTTTGACAGAACGCCTGAAGATAAAGCTCAATAAATTTTGGTAAGTCCATGGGCAGCAGCGTGCCGTCCAAATCAAATAAAAAGTTCTTGTGCATTTTAATGTACCTCTAATACTATATTGTATCATAGAAAGGTCGATAACGCAAGTTGAATTATCACCTTTTTTGTGGTACAATAGGCACGGTGATAGTTATGAAAATTGTTTTGACAGACGCACAGACTGTTTTTGACGACCTGGTAACCGCCGCGCCGCTGCGTGAGCTGGGCGAGGTGGAGGAATACGGTCTTTTGCCATATGAGGATGTGGCGCAGGCAATTGCGGACGCCGACGTGGTGGTGTGCAACAAAACCCTGCTCGACAGCCACACCCTTCGCTTTGCGAAAAACCTGAAATACATCGGGCTGTTCGCCACGGGCTATAATAATATCGACGTCGAATACTGCCGCGCGCACGGCATTACCGTGTGCAACGCCGGTTCTTATTCCACCAACGCGGTGGCGCAGCACACCTTCGCGCTGATTTTGGAGGCGTACAACAAAACCGCGCAGTATAATCAATTTGTGCAGGACGGCATGTGGAAGCGCAGCGCCACGTTTTCTCCCTTTGTTTATCCGCTCAACGAGCTGGCAGGCAAAACGCTCGGCATTGTCGGCCTTGGCGCCATCGGTCAGGCGGTGGCAAAAATCGCGCTTGCCTTTCAGATGAACGTGCTCGCCTGCAACCGCAGTCCGCGCACGGTCGAGGGCGTGCGGCAGACAAGCCTTGATGAGCTGCTGCGCGAAAGCGACATTGTCAGCGTGCACTGTCCGCTCAACGCCGATTCGCAGGATATGTTCAACCGCGGCGCCTTTGCCAAAATGAAGCGCGGCGCCCTGTTTGTCAACACCGCGCGCGGCGGCGTGATGGTGGAGCAGGATTTGTTTGACGCGCTCGAAAGCGGTCACCTCGGCATGGCGGCGGTGGATACCCTGCGCGTTGAGCCGATGGAGGAGGACTGCGTGCTCATGCGCGCCAAAAATTGTATCATCACGCCCCACATCGCGTGGGCGCCCGTTGAAACGCGCCGGCGGCTGATGGGCATTGTGGTGAATAACATCCGCAATTTTTATAACGGAACACCGGTGAATGTCGTGTCTTGACAGCGGTCGGTGCTTTATCAGAACCCTTTGTATCCACTAATAAATCGGCGCACCGATTCATGTCGGCGCGCCGATATTGTTTTATTCGAATACGGTTGGCTGTGATTCACTAACCGCCAATCACTCCGTTAATCCCCCCGAAGCTCATGGTGCTGATAATCTGCGACAATTCATCCGACGGCACCGAGCGGTCGGAAACAAACCAGTGCTGATATACCGACAGCATGCCCGACAGCACAAAGTCAATCATAATGTCCGCCTTATACGGCTCCACGTCGAGCTGCGCCACCATGACCTCGCAGGTTTTTTCCTTTAGCAGCCGCATAATGCGCGTAATCAAACTGACGTTGCCGTTCATTGTCAGCAAATAGCCGAAAAATTCCGGATCCATGTTAATCAGCTGGCTGAATCGCTCAAACAGCGAATACGGCGCGTCCATATACTGCTTAAATTTCACGCCGCCCAGCAGCCGCTCATAGCTGTTGAGAATGTCGCGCTCAATGTCCTCAACCACCTGATACACGCCCGAGTAGTATTTATAGAACGTTTTGCGGTTGATGTCGGCGGTTTCCGCCAGCTCCATAATCGTAATGTCGTTAATGTCCTTTTCCGCCATCAGCTTGGCAAAGGCGTTGCGGATGGCGCGCTTGGTTTTCAGCACGCGGCGGTCGGTTTTTTTCTCCATCAAGCGACTCCTTTCTACATTTTTTGCAAAAAATGTTTCTTAATAAACATAAAATGAAATATATGTATACTTATCTACAAAAATGAGCTAAAATGTCCATTAAACTTTTTTCGGATTTATTATAATATAAAGGGTGGGTAAAAGTCAAGTTTTTCGCCCAAAAGGGTGGAAAATGTTGCTTTACTGAATGTATTTTTAGGAAGATGCGTATATGAATACCACCATTTTGGACGGCGAGCTGTTCGCGCGGCTCCTTCGCGGAGGCGCAGCAAGCTTAAAGGCGAACGTCAAAACCGTCAACGATCTCAACGTGTTCCCGATTCCCGACGGCGACACGGGAGACAACATGTTTATGACCATCAACGCAGGCGCGCAGGCCGTGGGCGAGGGGGCTGAAAACCTTTCGCAAACGGCAGGCAAGGCGGCAAGCGGTATGCTTTTGGGCGCACGGGGCAACTCCGGCGTCATTTTGTCCCGCATTTTCGCCGGGCTTTCCAAGGGCTTTGAGGGCGTGGAGTCGGCGGACGCCGCGGCGCTCGGCAAGGCGTTTGAAAGCGGCGTGAAGGAAGCCTACGGCGCGGTTTCGGTGCCGGTTGAGGGCACCATTCTCACCGTGCTCAAGGACAGTGTGAACGCGGCGAACGGCAAGCTTTCCGCCGACAGCACGCTCGAGAGCTACTTTGCCGATTTCGGCGCGGAGCTCAGGCTTTCGCTGGATCGCACGCCCGATTTGCTCGACGTGCTCAGGGAGGCAGGCGTTGTTGACAGCGGCGGCGCAGGCCTGGGCTATATTATCGAGGGCATGAAGAACGTGCTCGACGGCGCGGACGCAGAATTGGATTCTTCCAATGCGTCGCAGGCGCGCAGCGTCGATTTGGACGCCTTCACCGAGAACAGCGTGCTCGAATTCGGCTATTGCACCGAGTTTTTGCTGCGCTTGCAGACAAGCAAAATCGACGTTGACAGCTTTTGCGTGGACGAGCTGATTTCCTACCTCAACAGCGTGGGCGATTCGGTGGTTTGCTTTCAGGAGGGCACGATTGTCAAGGTGCACGTTCACTCCAAAAACCCCGGCAACATCATTAACCACATGCAAAACTACGGTGAGTTCCTCACCTTTAAAATGGAAAACATGACCTTGCAGCACAACGAAAACCACATGCAGGAAAAGTTTGCGCCCAGGGTCAGCAAGCCGCACAAGCCGTTTGGCATTGTCAGCGTGGCTTCGGGCAGCGGCATTAAGGACGCATTTATCTCGCTCGGCTGCGACGTGGTGGTGGACGGCGGACAGAGCATGAACCCCTCCGCCGAGGATTTGATTTCCGCGTTTGAGGAAATTAACGCCGACGTCATTTTTGTGTTCCCCAACAACGGCAACATCATCATGACCGCCGACCAGGCGGCGCAGCTTTACAAGGCCGCCGAGGTGCGCGTGGTGCCCACCAAAACCATCGGCGAGGGCTATGCGGCGATTTCAATGCTCGACACCTCCTCGGGCGACTGCGACGCGATTATTGAGGAGCTAAAGGAGATTATTTCCGGCGTTGTCACCGGCATGGTATCCCGTGCGGTGCGCGACACCGAGATGGACGGCGTGGAGGTAAAGCGCGACGACTTTATCGGCTTTGTCGGCGACAAAATTTATGTTGACAGCGCCGACCGCAACACTGCCGCCAAGGCGCTTTGCGAGGCGACAAAAGCGCAGCGCTACGACATTATGCTGTTGGTTTGCGGCGCGGACGCGACCGCCGAGGAGACGCAGGCGCTGTATGATGAGCTTCAAAAAACCTATCGCAGAACCGAAATTGTTATGATTGACGGCGGACAGCCGATTTACGATTATATCATTATTTTAGAATAAGGAGAATAGATTATGAGACCTGTGAAAATTGTTACCGATTCCTGCTCCGATTTGCCCAAGGAGTTAAGAGAAAAGTTTGACATCGACTATATTAAGATGAACACCGTGCGCAACAGCAAGGAAACCCCTGCCAGCCTCGACTGGGAGTTTTACAGTCCCAAGGAGCTGTATGACGTGATCCGCAACGGCGAGCGTGTGACCACCACCGCCGTTCCGCCCACGGAGTTCCAAAAGTATTTCGGCGAACAGCTGGAAAAGGGCAACGACATTGTGTATATCGCCTGCTCCGGCAAGCTGTCGGGCTCGGTGAACGTCGGCAAGGTTGAGGCGGAGAATATCCTCAAGGGCTATCCCGGCGCAACCATCTGCTGCGTTGACTCCCTCAACGCCTGCCTGGGCGAGGGCCTTATTGCCATGAGGGCAGCCGAGCTGCGCGACGAGGGCAAGTCCGCCAAGGAAATCGAGGCGGCAATTCTGCCGGTTCGCAACAATGTCAACCAGTTTGCTACCGTTCACAACCTCAACGCCCTGAAGGCGGCAGGCAGAGTCACCGGTTCGTCCGCGTTCTTCGGTAATTTGCTCGGCGTTAAGCCCATCATCATCTCCGACGCCGTCGGCAACAACGTGCCGATTAAAAAGGCAAAGGGCAGACTCAACTCCTTTAAGGAGATTGTCGCGCTGACTGCCGAGGGTGTGAAGAACGAAAAGAACCCTGTGGTGTATATCACGCATTCCGACTGCGAGGAAGATGCAAAAGAGGTTGAGGAGATGGTCAAGGAGACCATTCCGGGCGCTGTTACTTACATCACCTACATCGGCCCCATCATCGGCGCGTCTATCGGCGCGGACGCCGTGGCGCTGTTTGCCTTCGGCGACAGCATTGAGAGGTTCTCGCAGCAATGATCATGAGCGTCAGCCTGCTGGTTATCGCCGTGATTTCCTACGTTCTCGGCGGCGTTAACGGAGCGATTATCATGTCGCGGCTGGTGTATCACGAGGACATTCGCAAGTCAGGCAGCAATAATCCCGGCTTTACCAACTTCAAGCGCGTTTACGGCTTGAACGCGGCGGCGTGGTCGGTGCTGCTGATTGATATTTTAAAAACCGCCGTGCCTGTTTTTGCGTCGGCGGTGTATATGAGCATTGCGTTTTCCGGCATGTGGCAGTTCGGCGCGCAGTTTGCCGGCCTGTTCTGCATGCTCGGCCACTGCTTCCCGGTGTGGTACGGCTTCAAGGGCGGCAAGGCGTTCATCGCGGGCTTTGCGACCATTTGGTTTGTGGACTGGCGCATGACGCTGATTGCCATGGCGATTTTCTTCCTGCTGCTGTTCACGCTGAAATACATGTCCGTCGCCTCCTGCACGGCGGCGCTCAGCTGTCCGATTGCCCTGTTTTATCTGGGCTATTCGAACGTGTGGGTTGAGGTGCTCGC
>CADBSZ010000212.1 GCA_902797525.1 uncultured Ruminococcus sp.
GATGATGTTAAATCCAGCTCGTCCATATCAACGGTAATGTCGATATATGTATCCGGCTTTTTTCTAACCAACTGAACTACCGTCTCGACATGCGCCGTGCGGGGGAACATGTCAACGGGGGTGACTTCCCGGGTTTGAAAGCCGATTTCGGTGAAAAATTTTAAATCCCTTGCGAGGGTGGCAGGGTCGCAGGAAACATAGACAACCCTTTTCGGCGACATCTTGCCGATGGTGCGCACCAGTTCTTCCCCACACCCCTTGCGCGGCGGATCAAGCACAATCACGTCGGGATGAACGCCCTCGCTCTCCAGCTGCTCTGCTGCCGCAGGCGCGTCGGCACACAAAAAGCGTGCGTTGCATATACTGTTAACCGCAGCGTTATACTCCGCGTCACGCACCGCGTCGGGGATGATTTCCACGCCGATCAGCTCCTTGCAGTCAGCCGCCATGCTCAATCCGATGGTGCCTGTGCCGCAATAGAGGTCAAGCAGGGTGTCTCCTTCGCTGAGAGAGGCATACCGGCGCGCCAACCGATAAAGCCGCTCGGCCTGGGCGCGATTGACCTGCCAAAACGAGAACGGCGATATTTTAAATTTCAAACCGCACAACACGTCGGTGATAAAACCGTCGCCGTAAACCGTGCGGTTTTTGTTGCCGAGAATCACATTTGTTTTTTCTCTATTAGAATTAACAACAACGGTTTTGAGGTTGGGCAGTTCCTCGCGCAGCATTTTAACCAGCAAATCCTCCTGCTTTAAGCCGTTTCCGTTGACCACAAAGCAAACCATCAGTTCATTTGTGACCTCGCCGAGACGGATATAGAGGTGACGCAACCGTCCCTTGCCGGTGCGCTCATCATATACGTCGTTAGCGGTTTGCACCATGAAGTCGCGCGTAATGCGCATAACGTCCGCAAAAACGGCAGGCTGCAGCGCACAGTCGGCGCAGTCGATAATGCGATGACTGTGAAAGGCATAAAAGCCCATTTGAAGCTTACCCTCGCCCGACAAGCCAACGGGAAGCTGCGCCTTGTTGCGGTAACGCCGGGTTTGCTCACTGCCGAGAATCGGGTTGATGATAGTATGAATACCGCCAATGCGCTCCACCGCGTCCGCGACCTTTTGCCGCTTGACGCGGCACTCCTCCTCATAGGAAATGTGCCGCCACACGCAGCCGCCGCACTTGGAAAAATGCGGACAGTCAGGCAGCACTCTGCTTGCTGCAGGCGTGAGGATTTCTTCAATTTTGCCGAACGCGTAGGTCTTTTTGACCTTTAAAATGCGCACACTCAGCTCGTCGCCCACGGCGGACAACGGCACAAACACCGCGATTCCGTCGTCGGTTTTTCCCACGCCGCTGCCCTCGGCGGTTGCTGAGGTAATGCTTAAATGAATGATGTCGTTTTTTTTGAGCATATAATATTCCTTTTTAGAAAAATAATGAACCTAAAGTCCTGAATCTGTCTATATTCTACCATTATCGCGGCGGTTTGGCAACAAAAGAGGTGCAAAATTAGGTATTTATTTTTTCGCGGATTTGCTTTATAATAGTAATATATATCTGGAAACGGAGTGCTTGTTTTGAATTACGACCAATTGTTAAATAAAATAAAAAGAATCCATTTTATCGGCATCGGCGGCAGCGGCATGTGCCCGATTGCCGAGATATTAATGAGCGAAGGCTATGAGATTTCCGGCTCCGACATGAACGAAGGCGAAACGCTGGACAAAATGAAGGGTTACGGAATTCCCGTGTATATGGGACACGCGGCGGAAAACATCAAGGGCGCAGAGCTGGTGGTGTATTCGGCGGCGGTGAAGGAAACCAACCCCGAGCGCAAGGCGGCTGTGGAGCAGGGCATTCCCTGCATTGAGCGCAGCGTGATGCTGGGCGTGGTGACAAGGCGCTACAAGAGAAGTATTGCGGTGTCGGGCACGCACGGAAAGACCTCGACTACGGCGATGCTGTCGCAGATTTTAATCGGCAGCGGCTTTGATCCTTCGGCAATCATCGGCGGAAAGCTGCCGTTTATCGGCGGCAACAGCTATGTGGGACAAAGCGACATTATCGTGTGCGAAGCGTGCGAATATGTGGACACGTTCTTGGAGCTCAATCCCTTTATTTCGATTATTCTTAACGTTGACGCCGACCATTTGGACTACTTTAAGAATTTGGACAACATCAAAAAATCCTTCCGACAGTTTGCGTCGCAAACCACCGGGCTGTTGGTGCTCAACGGCGACGACGAAAACACGCTTGACAGCGTGAAGGATGTACCGCTTAAAAAAATCACCTTCGGATTCGGTGAAAACTGCGATTACCGTGCCGAAAACGTGAGTGCGGACAAGGGCGTGCATGAACAGTATGATTTGTATTATCACGGTGAAAAGCTGTGCAATATTAAGCTGATCGTGCCCGGCAAGCACAATGTATATAACTCACTGGCGGCGGCGGCAACCGCGCATTATCTGGGCGCGACGCCTGCCGAAATCAGCGAGAACCTGCATAAGTTCGGCGGCGTTCACCGTCGGTTTGAGATTTTGGGCACGCCCTGCGGCATTACTGTAGCGGACGACTTTGCTCACCACCCCACCGAGCTGACCGCCACCCTGAACGCAGCAATGAAGATGGGCTTCCGCCATGTTTGGGCGGTGTTCCAGCCCCACACCTTCTCGCGCACCGCGATGCTGCTCGACGACTTTGCAAAGGCGCTGCAGATTCCCGACACGGCGATTATCTCCGAAATTTTGCCCGTGCGCGAAACCAATACCTA
>CADBSZ010000213.1 GCA_902797525.1 uncultured Ruminococcus sp.
AGACGGCAATTGCGCTTTTGCGCAATTGGAAAACGCGCCAAGCGTTTTCTCTCTGATAGAAAGTTGTCTGCTTTCTATCAGAGAATAGTATAAAAGTTGCACAAATAACAACTGTTTCAATTATGGAATTTTAACGAAAAATAAAAAATTGATAAAAAAGTGTAGCTTTTTTCTATTTTTGTGTTATGATATATTTACACAAAAGAATTATTTTGAGGAATAATACTTTGTGAGAATACTGAGGTGCTATTATGAGTTGCAGCAAAATCATTACCATCACAAGACAATACGGCTCGGGCGGACATGACACCGGAAAGATTCTTTCCGACAAGCTCGGCATACCGTTTTATGATAAGGAACTGATTTCGCTGGCGGCTAAGGAAAGCGGCATCAGCCCCGAGGTATTCGCAAAGGCTGACGAAAAGATGACCAACAGCCTGTTGTATACGCTGTCCACGGGTTTGTATAACTACGGCAACGGTTTTTCGGCAATGGGTGATTTGCCGATGAATGACCAGCTCTATATTTTGCAGCATAAGATTATTAAGGAAAAGGCAGAAAAGGAAGTTTTTGTCGTTGTCGGAAGGTGTGCCGACTATATTCTGAAGGAATACGACAATGTTGTGAAGGTATTTATTTACGCTGATTTGGAAGTCAGAGCAAAACGTGCCGCAGAACGCAAGGACATTGAACCGTCAAGAGCCCGTCAGGCGGTTTCAAAAACAGACAAAAACAGAGCAAACTACTACAGTTTTTATTCAGGACAAAAATGGGGCGCGCCCGAGAACTATGATTTGTGCATCAACAGCACACATCTAACCCCCGAACAGGCCGCCGACTTGATTATTGATTACATGAAAATTCTCGACAATCAGTCATAATCGCCCCCGCTCCTGAATATACTGTTACTATTGATTCAGGAGGTGTTTAGATTATGAAATTCGTAGTTATGGATTTAGACGATTTTATCTTCGGTAACGAAGAATGGCATCCCAGCGAACGCTAAGCGGCGTGACGTTGTATCCGGTGCGCCTTTGGATAGCTTCTGTTGATTGGAACAGTCGGCAGAACGGCGCGTTTTTACTTGGCGCAAAAGGCTGCATGGCTGCACAACGTTATTAACTTAAAACACCGAAACGGAAACATTCCATTGACATTCGTTGAGATAAAATTTCAGCCCACCGTGTTTGCGGTGGGCTTTCTCATTGGTGTTCCGTTATTCCTCATTGTCAATAAAGCTCAGCGGATCGGCATAGTCGCCGTTGACCTTCACATAAACATGAATGTGGTTTTTGTCGCCGGATTCAGCCGGAACCGTGCCGATGGTGCCGATTTTGTCACCGCGCTCAAGCTTGTCGCCGGACTTGACGCCGACAGAACCGAGTCCGCAATAGCCGACGGTGACGTTATTGACGGACACCTCAACGGTTTTGCCGAACATTTTGTCCTCACTGACCTTGGTGACCTCGCCGCCGAGCATAGCAAGCACGTCCTCGCCCAGCTCGCCGTCAAAGTCCGCGCCGGTGTGCGGCTTCCATGTGTTAATTGTTTTATGATAAACACTGTCGCGGCTGAACTCACGCAGGACGTGCCCCGACTTGGTGGGCATGCTCAGGCTGACCTCAGCGGAAAGCATGGTTTCAAGCGCGTCGGCTCTCCCCTTGGGCGCGGTTGCCGCGGTGGCTTCGGTTGTCTGCGGCAAAGTGTCCGGCTCGCCGGTTGCGGTGGGCACGGTGTAATCGCGGTTTGACAAAACGCCGAGCGTCGGCACCGGCACGGACGCAGGCACGCCTGTAACAGGCTCAACCACTGCCGTCACGCCGGTTTCCACCTTGGACACCGGCGCCGTCTTTTGCCCGGTGACGGAATTGTATGTGGAATACACCGCCATGCAAACGGCAATCAGGCAAATGGAAAACGCTGTGTAAAAGCCGATTTTCTCTCGACGGCTCTTTTGTTGACTGGTAACATATCTGCTCATAAAAAGCACCTCCGCCCTTAGTATGGGCAGAGGTGCCGTTGTTTATTCACCAAAAAGCGGAAAGTCGGTTTCCGTTTTCAAAATTCAGCCTTCAACTGTATAGTCCTGCGCTTCAACGGCTTCCTTCAGCACGGAAAACGGAACGTCCTCCGTTAACGTGACGATTGCGCGGTTATCCTTGTGGCTGACCTCTGCCTTTTCTACCTGCGGAATTGCCTCGAGGGTTTTCTTGACGCGCGCCTCGCAGTGCTCGCACATCATTCCTTTAATGTTCATGGTTACTGTCATAGTGGGTTTCTCCTTTACTGTTTGAGTTTGTATTGTTGCTTCGGCTGCTGCCGGAGTTTTTTCGTTTTTGGGACGGATTCGCGCAAAGTTCAGCCGCAGGGCGTTAGTGACGACGCAAAAGCTCGACAGCGACATCGCCGCCGCGCCGAACATCGGATTGAGCTTCCAGCCAAACGCGAAAATGAACACGCCTGCCGCCAGCGGAATGCCGATGACGTTATAGATAAACGCCCAAAACAGGTTTTCATAGATATTGCGCAGGGTGGCTCTGCCGAGCTTAATCGCGGCAGGCACGTCGCTGAGGCGGCTTTTCATCAGCACCACGTCCGCCGCGTCAATGGCGACGTCGGTTCCCGCACCGATGGCAATGCCGACATTCGCTGCCGTAAGGGCAGGCGCGTCGTTAATGCCGTCGCCGACCATAGCTGTTTTTCCCTGCCTGCTTAACCGCTCGATTTGAGCCGCCTTTCCGTCGGGCAGCACACCGGCAATCACCTCGTCAACGCCTGCCTGTTTGCCGATTGCCTCTGCGGTCTGTTGGTTGTCGCCCGTGAGCATGACCACGCGCAGTCCCATTTTTTTCAGCTCTGAAACAGCGCCGGGGCTGTCGGGCTTGACAACGTCCGCAACAGCGATAATGCCGAGCAACTTATTTCCTTTAGAGAAATATAACGGCGTTTTTCCCTGCGCGGCAAGCGTTTGCGCCGCTTGCTTCACATTTTCGGGGACGGCGCACTGCTTTGTGATAAACGCCTCGTTGCCGCCGCACACCGGCTTTGCGTCCAATACGGCGGATAAGCCGTTTCCTGCAAAGGTTTTATAATCTGATATTTCTTTTTTAGAAATATCACGTTTCCGCGCATAGGCAATCACTGCCTTTGCGAGCGGGTGTTCGCTGCGGATTTCCAGTGAATACGCCGCCTCGAGCAGCTCCTTCTCACTGCCGGCGGCAATCATGTCCGTAACCACAGGCGCGCCGGTGGTGATGGTGCCGGTTTTGTCGAGAACAACGGTTTTGATTTTGCCGGTTTCCTCCAGCGAAACCGCGTTTTTAAACAAAATACCGTTGCGCGCGCCGACGCCGCTGCCGACCATAATCGCCACAGGTGTGGCAAGTCCAAGCGCACACGGACAGCTGATGACCAAAACGGAAATCGCCCTTGCCAACGAAAATCCGACGTCCTGACCGAGCAGCAGCCAAACGACCGCCGTTACAATCGCAATAGAAATGACCGCCGGCACAAAAACACCCGAAACCTTATCGGCGATTTTGGCGATTGGCGCTTTGGTCGCCGCGGCGTCGCTGACCATTTTGATGATTTGCGACAGGGTGGTGTCCTCGCCGACTCTTGTGGCGCGGCAGCGGATAAAGCCGGAGCGGTTTATGGTTGCCGCCGAAACAGAGTCGCCGGCTGTCTTATCAACAGGAACGCTCTCGCCCGTCAGGGCGGATTCGTCCACGGCGCAGTCACCCTCCAGAATGACGCCGTCTACGGGAATACTGCCGCCTGCACGGACGACAAACACATCTCCCCTGCCGACGTCCTCAATGCCGACCTCGGTTTCAACGCCGCCGCGCTCAACTACGGCGGTTTTCGGCGAAAGATTGAGCAGGCTTTTCAGAGCGTTGGTGGTTCTGCCCTTGGACTTCGCCTCGAGCAGCTTGCCGACGGTAATCAGGGTGAGAATCATCGCCGCCGACTCAAAATAAAACTCGTGCATATAGGCGCTGACGGCAGCAGAATCGCCGTTCGTCTGCGCGGCGGTCATCATAAACAGCGCATAGGTGCTGTACACAAACGCTGTGCCCGAGCCGAGCGCAACCAGCGTGTCCATATTCGGCGCGCGGTGCAGCAGCCCTTTAAAACCGCTGATGAAGAATTTTTGATTAATCACCATGACAATTGCCGCGAGCAAAAGCTGCGTCAAGCCCATGGCCACGTGATTGTTTTCAATGAAGGGCGGCAGCGGCAAGCCCGCCATATGCCCCATGGAAAAGTACATGAGCGCCGTCAGGAACACCAGCGAGGCGATGAGCCGCTTTAATATTTTCGGCGATTCGGTGTCTTTTAATTCGCCGTCGGTCTGCGTTTTTTCTTTGGCGGCGCCCTTGACGGACGCGGAATAGCCTGCGTCCTCAACCGCCTTTATGATTTCCTGCGGCGTGGCGGTGCCTTCGACGCCCATGGAATTGGTGAGCAGGCTGACCGAGCAGGAAGTGACGTTGTCGAGCTTGGAAACCGCCTTTTCCACACGCGCGCTGCACGCCGCGCAGGACATTCCCTGAACATGATACTGTTGCATAACGTACCTCTTTTTATTTCATCAGCTTTTGAAGCGTGTCGCAAAGCTCGTCGATGGTTTCGTCCCTGCCGCTGCGGATGTCGTCGGCGACGCAGGTATGGATATGATTCGAGAGCAGCTCTTTATTAAACGCGTTGAGCGCCGCCGTGACCGCCGACACCTGCACCAGAATATCGGTGCAGTAAGCGTCGGTTTCCACCATTTTGCGGATGCCGCGGATTTGTCCCTCAATGCGGCTGAGACGGTTCATCAGTTTTTTGTATTCGTCCTCGTCGCGGTGTTTGGTTTTGTGCAAACAATGCTCGCAAGCCATTTCAATCCCTCCGGATTATCATTTACCAAAATTTTTTCTGTATTCATTATATACCCCATAGGGGTATTTGTCAAGCACCGTGACGTTGCATCCGGTATGCCTTTGGAAAAGTCGGTTTTGCAACACGTCGGCAAAACGGCATGCCGGCCATTTTATGAATGATACACCTCAACGTGTGTATGAGGAATAAACGGACATAAAAAAAGCACCGTACAAAATGTACGGTGCCGAAGCATCAATTAGTCAGCAGTGTAAGGAAGCAGTGCGATCATACGCGCGCGCTTGATTGCTGTGGTGAGGTCACGCTGATGTCTTGCGCAGGTGCCGGTTACACGGCGGGGAAGAATTTTTCCTCTTTCAGACATAAAGCGGCGAAGACGAGCGATGTCCTTATAATCAATGTGCTCTACCTTATCAACGCAGAAAGCGCAAACCTTTTTGCGGGACTTTCTGCCGCGGTTGTTGGGTCTTTCAGCCATTGTCGGTTCTCCTTTCGTGAGAATATTCAAAATTGAGTAATGTTAAAGTTAGAAGGGTAAGTCGCCGTCGAGGGGCATATCCTGGAAGTCCTCGTTGGAGCCGCTCTGATAAGAGGGCTGTGCAGGCGCCGCAGGAGCGTTGTAGCTTTGCTGCGCAGGCGCACCGTAGGACTGGTTGCCGCCGTAGGACGGAGCGTTGTAAGACTGGTTGCCGCCATAATTATTATAGCCGCCGCCCGCATTGTCACGGCGCTCGCCGGTGAACGATACGTTGTCCGCTACGACTTCAACAACATAACGGTTGGTGCCGTCCTTTGCCTGATAGGTTCTGGTCTGCAATTGACCTTCCACGGCAATCATCGCGCCCTTGCCGAAATAACGGCAAACAAACTCTGCGGTTTGTCTCCAGCAAACGATGTCGATAAAATCAGCCTTGCGCTCCTCGCCCTGCTTGACGTAGTTGCGATCAACCGCAATTCTGAAATTGGTGACGCTGGCACCGGTGGGTGTTGTTTTCAATTCGGGATCAGACACAAGTCTGCCCATTAAAATAACTCTGTTTAACATAACTGTGATCCTTTCGTGTTCGGGTTTCCCCTACCTTTTGCTTATTCGTCTTCCTTCTTGATAATCATGGAGCGGACTACATCTTCCGCAATTCTGAACTTACGGTCAAGCTCCGCGGGGAACTCGGCTGTGCACTCAAAATCAAAGAGAACATAATAGCCTTCGCTTTCCTTGTTGATGAGGTATGCGAGCTTTCTCTTGCCCCATTCATCAACGTTCTTCAAAGTGGCGTTCTGCTCGATGAGAGTCTTGAATCTTTCCACAACGGTCTGGACGTTTTCCTCGCCCTTCTTCAGGGAAACAATCATAACTGCCTCATAATTTGCTGTTACTGCCATTTCTTTGCACCTCCTTCTGGACATTATGGCGGTTTTCACCGCAAGGATTTGTCGCATAATGCAACAGATATATTATAGCACGAAAAATCTGTTTGTCAACCAATAATTCACAATTATTTCTGTGATTTGACAGGCATTCTCAGGGTTTTGACAGATTGACAAATAATTGAAATCATATATAATGTATATAGTAGTATGGCGCAGTACGCCGTAGTAAAAGGATGTGTTTTTTTGTTTACCTCAATTCTCAAGGAGCACAAGGGCTTTGGCAAACAGATTTTTTTGCTCGCCAAAAACGAATTGATCAAAACCTACAAGGGCGCGGTTATCGGCCCGCTGTGGGCGGTTGTGAAGCCTGCGTTCACCGTTTTTGTTTACTGGTTCGCGTTTTCAATCGGTATCAAAGCGCTGCGCGCGGTGCATGTAAACCTCGGTGACCCCAAAAATTTGTTCACCATCAACTTCTTCACCTTTATGTTTGTGGGAATCATTCCGTGGTTCTTCATCCAGGACAGCATTGTGCAGGGCGCCAAAACGCTGCGCACCAACCGCCAGTTCATTACAAAAGTAAAGTTCCCGGTTTCCACCATCCTCACCTACACGGGACTTTCGCGGTTGTATGTTCACCTGTTTTTGTGCATTATCATGTACGCCTACATCATCTTTTTCCGCGTTTCAAACGGCATGGCGCCGTTCAGCTGGTATGACCTGCAATTTTTCTTCTATTGTCCCCTGCTGTTCTTCTTCTTTTTGGCGCTTTCGTGGTCAACCGCGCCGATGTCGGCGTTTTCAAAGGACTTTGAAAGCCTGATTGTGTCCGTCATGTCGGGCGTGTTCTGGCTGTCGGGCATTATGTACGACTCCTACGGCTTTACCGGCGGACTGAAGTGGGCGATGCTGTTTAATCCGATTAACTTCTTTGCCAACGGCTACCGCAACTGCTTTTTGTACGGACGCGGTTTTTGGGAGTATAAAACCGAGCTGGTGGTCTTTGCGGCGGAGTTTCTCGCGGTGACGCTTTTAGGAATTTTCAACTACAACCGTCTCAGGAAAAAGCTTCCTGACGTGCTTTAAGGAGGCGCCTATGTCTAATCCGATTATTACCTTCAAACACGTCAGCAAAACCTATATTCTCTACAAAAACGACCAGGCGCGTTTTAAGGCGCTGTTCTTCAAGCCCCGCAATCCCAAAACCAACAAGGCGCTCAACGACGTTTCGTTTGAGATTAGGCGCGGTGAGTCCGTGGGCATTGTGGGCGACAACGGCGCCGGCAAGTCCACCCTGCTAAAGATGATTACGGGCGTTGCCTTTCCCGATGAGGGCGAAATCATTGTTGACGGCAAGGTTGCCGCGCTGCTGGAGCTGACGGCAGGCTTTTCGCTTGAAATGACCGGCAGAGAGAACATTTACCTCAAGGGTTATATCCTCGGACTTGAGGATGACTACATCAAGGAAATCGAGGAAAAAATCATCGAATTTGCGGAGCTCGGCGACTACATCGACCAGCCGGTGCGCACCTACTCGAGCGGTATGAAAATGCGCCTCGGCTTTGCGATTAACGTCAACATCGAGCCTGACGTGCTGGTGGTTGACGAGGCCCTGGCGGTCGGCGACGCGAGCTTTAAGAAAAAATGTAAGGATAAAATCAAGGATATCATCTCGGCAGGCACAACGGTGCTCTACGTCAGCCACAGCGCGGATTCCGTTAAGGAAATCTGTCCGCGCGCCATTTACCTGAGAAAAGGCACCGTTATTTTTGACGGTCCCACCGAGGAAACCCTGCAGGTTTATCACGATTACAAGGAAGAACAAAAGAAAAAGAAAGCGGCAAAAAAATAACCGCGATTTTCAAAACAATGCTGAAAGACAGATTAAATGAATTTGAAGCCGACTGGGCGGCGATGCCGCAGGTCGAAAAGGAAAAACTCGAAAAACTGAATCACAAAACCATTCTCGTCAGCGGACAAGCTCTTGCCCGCTGTCTTTGCTATGCGCTGGTTTATCAGTCGGAATCCCGCGGCAGAGGTATCCGCGTAATTTATGCCGGCGACGCGTCGGATTTTTATGAGGAATGCCAAAACAGCGAATGGTTTTCTGCGGCTGATTTTAATTCTTTAAATGAATTAAGCAAGGTTGATGTGCTGATTCACACGGGCTTTTGCTGTGAAACAAGCAACCGTTTTTCAAAGGATTTTGCCGAACAAATCGCCCGGGTGCACTCTCTTGCCGCAGTTGCCGGGCGCACCAAGGCGCAGGTGGTTCTGCTCAGCGACAGCCGCGTTTACGGCAGCGGCAAGCCCAACCGCGTATACGCCGAAAACGAGTACGCGCCGCTTGACAACACCGATGTGACGATGCAGGACAACCAACTGCTGCGCACGATGGAAGGCCTGTGGCGCTGCGAACAGAAGGAACAGGACTTCTCCCTCACCGTACTGCGCACGGGCATTGTGCTCGGCGCGAAAAGCGGCCTGCGCACTTTTTTGGACAGCGCCTTGAACGCCGTGGCAAACGGCAAAGCATGTACGCTGACAAACGGCAAAAGACTGAGCTTTGTATACATCACCGACGTATTCCGCACGATTATTTTTGCACTGACAGAGCTGAAGCCAAACGAAACCTATAACACGGCAGGTCTGAACAGCACTGCATCGGCCGGCATGATTGCGGCGATTCTGCACGACGTATACGGCGACAAAGCGCAAATCACGCTGACCGACGGCGCGGATGAAAACGCCTGCGCCGTCAGCACCGGCAAGCTGGAGGCAAACGGCTGCACGCCTGCCGTCAAGCTGGAAACCGCCTTGGAGCTATGCGTGCTGAGCTATGCGCCGGATACCAAGGACATGCAGCTGCCCAATACGCACGACGGCAGGCTGGACGCGATTCAAAAAATGCAGCTTGCCTATTTGCTTGAGGTGGACAGAATATGCCGCAAGTACAACATCAAATATTTTCTCGGCGGCGGCACGCTGCTCGGCGCAATTCGTCACGGCGGCTTTATTCCGTGGGACGACGACTCCGACATTATGATGCTGCGCGAGGACTATGACAAATTCGCAAAAATCGCGCAGAGCGAGCTGCCGGCAGGCATGACCTTTCAATCCGGCAAAACCGACAAAAACTGCTTTTATGAGTTTAACAAGCTGCGCGTGGAAAATACCTTTTTTGCCACCGAGCTGGCGCGCAATCATAAGGACATTAACATCGGCATCGCCTTTGACATTTTTTGCCACGACAAAACCGCCAATTCGCGTTTCGGTCAAAAGCTGCACCTTGCGCTGACGGTATTTACGCGCGCGCTGGTGCTCAACAAATGGAACCACCGCAAGGTGGATAACGGCAGCCGGCTGCAGTCGGCAGTAACGAACTTTTTTGTCAGGCTGTTTCCGCTTCGGTTCAGCTACTTTTTGATGAATCACACGATAAGTTTCTTTAAAAGAAAAAAGAATGCCCGATACCTGTATGACGGCATGGGCAGAAATGTGTATAACGGCAGCTTTGACGCGTCCGTTTTGGACGAAGTGATTTACAAAGATTTCGAGGGCTATCCCCTGCCCGTTCCGAAGCGGTATGACGAATACCTCACCTTTTTGTACGGCGATTACATGGAGCTGGCGCCGCTGAGTACGCGCTTAGGCTGTCACGAGATTTTGCAGTGCGATATCGGAAAATTTGATTTGTTGAATGAAGAATAAAAAGCGGTCGGGCGGATAACGTTGCTTCAAAGCAACGCTGTCTGCCCGACCTTCTTTTTCTGTTTTTATTTTTTCATTGACATGCCGAGCTTCACTTTCGTCATGCTGTGGTTCACCGCCGGAAGGAATTTTTCGAGAATATCCTTTGTTTTGATTTTTAAACTCGAAGTGTTCACACACGGATGACAGCCAACGAACTCGTCCGCGAGCAAATCCTCGTCGATGAGCAGACGGACGTTGTTGTCCTTGTCGTTCATCAAGCCCATTACGCTGACCGCTCCGGGACGGATGTCCAGATATGCGAGCATGGCGTTCTCGTCGGCAAAGCTGAGCCGCGCGGAGTTGATTTGCGCGGAAAGCTCCTTGGTCTTAAAGGGCTTGTCGGCAGGCATCATCAGCAGGTAGAACTGTGTTTTTTGGCGGTTGCACAAAAACAAATTCTTGCAAATCGCCGCGCCGAGCACCTCGTCAATTGTTTTGCATACCTCCATGGTTTCGGCAGGCGCGTGGTCAACGCGCCGATAGCCGATTTGCAGGGAATCGAGCAGGTCGTATACACGGATTTCGCGGTCTTGGCGGTTGTCGGCTGCGGAAGGCCTGCCGCTATATAATTCCATAATCGAATGATCTCCTTTGAGGTTTATTTCGCTTCACAAAAAATCACCGACGAAAGCCGCCGGTGATTTTATTATCTGTTAAGCTGATTATGCCTTGAGGCTGTTCTGAACAGCAACCGCAACGGCAACGGTAGCGCCAACCATGGGGTTGTTGCCCATGCCGAGGAAGCCCATCATCTCAACGTGCGCCGGAACGGAAGAAGAACCTGCGAACTGAGCGTCAGAGTGCATACGGCCCATGGTGTCGGTCATGCCGTAGGAAGCAGGACCTGCCGCCATGTTGTCGGGATGCAGGGTTCTGCCGGTGCCG
>CADBSZ010000214.1 GCA_902797525.1 uncultured Ruminococcus sp.
GTTGACGGACTGAACGCCTGCGCCTCGTATTTTAAGAGCCGCATGGAATCGGTCAGCGCGCTGAACACCGACAAAACGCCGCAGGAGCATGTGGCGCTCGGCGGCGCGGTGCTGATTGACGACAGCATTGACGTAAAATCGTCGTTTTTGCAGAACGTCAAGGACTTTTATGATTACGATGTGTTCCGTTTTGATTTTGAGGGCGAGCACGCGGACAATAAGCTGAAAAACTATTTGAAAGCCGGCGGCAGTGTGGATTTGTCAGGAGGCGAAATCAATCTTATTTCTTTTGAAGAAATAAGCGACAGCTGGCTGAACGCCTATCGCCCGTCTGACATCAGCGAGGGTGTGTTTAACGGCGCGGCCGGACAGCGCAAGGCAACCTTCCTTGCCTCCAACGAAACCAAGGTTCAGTCGGACAAAGCGGTGGGTATCGTTAAATATACCGCCAAAAATCCGCTGAAGCTGATTTTGGTACAGCCGAAGAACGGAGCAGCGCTTGCGGATTACGCCAAGGGCTTTGACTCCGGCGAATACGAAACCCTGCTGAACAGCGTGGATATTACCAAGCAAACGCAGGCGGTAATTCCTGCTTTTTCCGTTGAAGCCGACAAAACGGCGGTGCCGATTTCGGGCAATCTGACGAAAAACGGCTTGTACACGCTGTTTACCGAAAAAGCCGGCTTTTCGGCGCTGAGCTACACCGAGAGCGCAAAAATGGGCGAAATGTTTAACATCGCGCCGTCGTTCTCGCTGAACCAATACGGCATCAACTACGAGGCGGCTGCCGCGGCGCAGGAAGGCGAGCGCGGCAAAACAGAGGACGAGGTCAAATTCGATCACCCGTTCCTGTTTATCCTCGCCGACAACGAAACCAACCTTCCTGTTTTGATGGGAACCTATCAATAAGCTTTTGGGCGTGCCGCAGGGCACGCCCTTTTTATCTGTTTTCTGTCAGGCGAATGGCAACCGCCGTGATGTCGTCGTCGCGCGTCTCGGCGCGGCGACGGATTGCCTCCTGCACCACTGCCTGCGCCAGCTCCTGCGCGCTGCCTTCGTTCCATGTGCGAATCAGCCGCTCCAGCCATTTTTCGTCGCCCGTAATTACTCCGTCTGACACCATTACCACCATATCTCCCGCGTTTAGATTGACTGTTTCCGATGAAAATTTAATGTTGTTGAGGATTCCGGCAGGCAGCGACGGCATTTCGCGCGACGTCAGCCGTCCGCCTTTTTTAATATAGGTCAGCGGCGCGCCTGCCTTTTTGAGCGTAACGCCGCCCGTGTAAAGGTCAACGCCTGCCAAATCCACGGTGGAAAGCGATTCGTCCTCGCTTTTTATCATCAGCGCGGAGTTGACGATTTGCAGGGAACTGTCGGGAGAAAGCCCCGAGCGCAAGAGCCTGCCCATGACGGACACCGCCATGTTGCCGTCCACCGCCGCTCTGCCGCCGGTGCCCATGCCGTCGCAGACAAGCGCGTAGGTTTTCCCCATGCCGTCGCTGAAATAGTCGATGCAATCGCCGCACAGCTTGCCGCCGTTCGCAATGTGCTGGTCGGTGCCGATTTCCACGTCGTAAAGCGGCATTTCGCACATTGCCGCGCGAATTTTGCCGCCCTCGTCGCTGAGGGTGGGCAAATCAAACCGCCTGCCGCAGCATTTGGATACCTCTCGCATGAGCGCTCCCTTGGAAATATCTCCGCTGCCGCGCCGCACCAGCTCCAGCTCCACGGTCATTCTGCCGCCGTCGTTGAGCAAACAAACGCAGTCGGCAACGCGAAAGCCTGCCGCCGTGAGAACATCAATAATACGCGCGGCGCTTTCGTCGTCACTGCGCATGACGGCGTTGAATTCCTTGGATAAATCGTGCAAAATATCGCTGACGCCGGCAAACTGGCCTGCCACCACGCCGCGCAGCTCGGCAACGCGGCTTTGCGCCTCGCGCGCCGCCTGCAAATGGCGGTAATTGAGCGTCATGCATTCGGCGATTTCGCCTTTTTTACAGCAATTTTTGACAAAGGCTTCTTCTACGTCAGCACCGTCAAGCCTGCCCTTGTCCGACAAAATGTCCTCCAGGCGGAAAAAGTCGTCGCGCGTAACGCCGCCCTCGTGCTCATAGCAATACATTTTCAGTCCGCAGCCACCGCACACGTCGCGCGCTACGTTTTCGCACACCCACTCAAAGGTAGGCGAATACATGTCGTCCAGCTTTTCGGACACGTCGCGCACGTCGTTCTTAACATTGGCAATCGCCTTTGAGGTGAAGTCGAGCCGCATAACGATATTGCGCCGCAGGGTTTCACCGAGGGAAGCGTTTTTCTCGCTGCTAAACACAGGCGAAACGACGTTGCCCACCTCCTTCGGCAAAAGCAAAAACACCGCCGCACCGATGAGGCTTTCAATCAGCACAGGCGCGAGCACGTTTTCCCTGCCGAACGCCAGGCTCATCAGCGAGTGGGACAGCACAAACGCAAACGCGCAGGCGACCTTTCCGGCAGGCGCAAACAGCCCTGCCATCATGCCGCCGAACGCAAAGCCGCCGCAAATGTAGCCCTGACCGTAATCAGACAGACTGAACACCGCGCCGGTGGCAATTCCGCTGACAGCGCCGCCGTTGACGCCGCCGTAGCGCGCGCAGAGCAAAATGGCAAGCACCGCGAGGATTCTGCCGACAGAAATGCCCTCAATCCGCACGCTTCCGAGCGAAAGCATAAGCACGCAGCCCGTGAGCACCAACGCCGCGCTCTCCTGCTGTGAAAACGCCGCCAAACCGCGCCGCTGTGTGGCAAGTCGCACCGTCAGCGCCATAAAATACGCCGCCGCTCCTGCCAAAACCGCCTCTATCAAACAATCTGCAAGCGAAGAAAACGTCCCCGAGCTGCCGAACAGCAGTGCCGCGCCGGTGGCAAACACCGTTCCGAAGGCCGTCAGCGGCGTGAACAAAAGACTGCGGCGGATAAATTCAATTTCGCTGAGCAGCCAGCGCAGCGCGCCGATGGCGATAATTACCGCCGCATAGCGAAAGCTGTTTGAGGGATTGAGCACCACATAGCCCAACGCCGTGCCGACCATGGCGGCCGCAAGGCGGTTTTTCGGCACCGCA
>CADBSZ010000215.1 GCA_902797525.1 uncultured Ruminococcus sp.
ACGATATTCTTGACACCGAGAATTATTTTTGATAAACTTGAAACTGTCACGGAGCTCCACTCCTGTCCTTGATTTAGACGCAATTTCAAGTATATCACGTGGAGCAACGTGACTTTTCTTTTTATTTACTTTTTTCCACTGGTTCTAGGGAAGAGCCAAAAATATTCGCCGTCAAAGGACGGCGGTTCTGCTGCTGTCATTTCTGTTTTTGATTCTGTCTGTCAAAGCCTGCCAAAGGCAGGCGCTCTGTCGGCAAACAGAGAGCGGTTGATTGCAAATGCTGCCGACAGGCTGGGAAGGGTGAGCTGGGAGGAATACTTCCGCAGGGTGGAAGCCTCCGACTTTTTAAGCGGCAGAAACGGCAAGTGGCAGGGCTGCACCTTTGACTGGCTGCTGCGCGCCGACACCATTGACAAGGTGCTGGGCGGTCAGTATGACAACCGCCGCCCCTCGCCTGCGCCTGCACAGCCGTCTTATTACGGTCTCGACTACCCCTCCACCGTGTCGTCCTACGACATTAACGAGCTGGACAAAATCGACACGCTGGATTTTATTGATTTGGATGATGAATAGGAAGGGCTTTGTTTTTAACCTAATTTAAGATAAAATAAGCGGACGCATTTTCATACGTCCGCTCATGATAGGCTTTGATTATTTCAGCGCTGCGATTGCCGCTTCAATCAGGGCGATTTTTTCGCGTTCCTTGGCGGCCTGGGCTTTCACCTTGTCCACAACCGCGGCAGGCGCCTTGGCGATAAAGCCTTGGTTGTTGAGCTTGCCTTCGCTTTGGGCGAGGAACTTTTGCACCTGCGCCAGCTCCTTGTTAAGCCGTGCAAGCTCGGCTTCCTTGTCCACCAGCTCGTCCATGGGAATATAAATCTTGGCGTCGGCGGTGACAATGGTCACTGCGCCCTCAAGGTCAAAGCTGTCGGCAACCTCCACGTCGGAGGCGCTTGCGAGCTTGGTGAAGAACGCCTTGCCGTCCTCAAAGGTTTTGGGGAACTTGGTGGCGACAAACACCTTTGCCTTGCGCGAGGGCGGCACGTTCATTTCGCTTCTGCGGTTGCGAATCGCGCGGATGGCCGCCATAATGCGCTCCATTTCCGCCGCCGCTTCGGGGAAGTGAAGCTCGGGCTTGAACTGCGGATAGCTTTGCAGCATAACGGTTTCGCCCTCGTGGGGAATCGTCTGCCAAATCTGCTCGGTGATGTAGGGCATGAAGGGGTGCAGCAGTCTGAGGATTTGGTCGAGCACATAAACCAGCACCTGACGGGCGTTTTGCGCGTCGGCGCCGTCGCTGTTCAGTCTGGTCTTGACCAGCTCGATGTACCAGTCGCAGTAGCAGTCCCAAATGAACTCATACACCTTTTGAACCGCGATGCCCAGCTCAAACTTGCCGAGGTTTTCGTTAACCTCCTTGGCAACGGTGTTCAGCGTGGACAAAATCCATTTGTCCTCGGTGCTCAGGGCTTGGGGCAGTTCGTTTTTGACGTCGAAATCGTCGATGTTCATATGCACATAGCGCGCGGCGTTCCACAGCTTGTTGGCAAAGCCGGAGCACGCCTCAATGCGCTTTTCGGAATAGCGGATGTCATTTCCCGGGGAGTTGCCGGTTACGAGCAAAAAGCGGAGCGCGTCGGCGCCGTATTTTTCAATGACCTCAAGGGGGTCAACGCCGTTGCCCAGCGACTTGCTCATTTTTCTGCCCTGTTCGTCGCGGACAATACCGTGGATGAACACGGTGTCAAAGGGCACCTGACCGGTGTGCTCGATGGCGGAGAAAATCATGCGCGACACCCAGAAGAAGATGATGTCGTAGCCCGTTACGAGCGTGTTGGTGGGGTAGAAGTATTTAAAATCCTCGGTTTCCTTCGGCCAGCCGAGCGTGGAGAACGGCCACAGCGCCGAGGAGAACCAGGTGTCCAGCGTGTCTGCGTCCTGCGTGAGCTTGGTGCAGCCGCAGTGACAGCACTTTTCGGGCATTTCCTTGGCTACGGTTACGTCGCCGCACGCCTCGCAGTAGTAGGCAGGAATGCGGTGGCCCCACCAAAGCTGGCGCGAAATGCACCAGTCGCGGATGTTTTCCATCCAGTTAAAATAAATCTTGTCAAAGCGCTGGGGAATAAACTTGGTTTCGCCCTCGCGCACCGCCTTGATGGCAGGCTTTGCCAACGGCTCCATGCGCACGAACCACTGCTTTGACACCATCGGCTCAATCGTGGTGTGACAGCGGTAGCAGGTGCCGACGTCGTGGGTGTGGTCCTTGACCTCCTTGAGCTGACCGAGCACCTCCAAATCGGCGACAATCGCCTTGCGGGCGGTCATGGTGTCCATGCCGGCATATTTGCCGCAGTCGAGCACCTCGGGCTCGTTTTCGGCGAGGTTGCCCTTCGCCTTGAGCTCCTCATAGGCGGCAACGTCCTCGGCGCCCGTCATGTGGCCGTCATAGGTGAACACGCGCACAATCGGCAGGCCGCAGCGCTGACCGACCTCGTAGTCGTTGGGGTCGTGCGCCGGGGTGATTTTTACCACGCCGGTGCCCTTTTCCATGTCGGCGTGCTCGTCGCAGACAATCGGAATTTCTTTGTTTAACAGCGGCAAAATGACGTGGCAGCCGTGCAGGTGCTTGTAGCGCTCGTCGTCCTTGTTGATCGCAACCGCGGTGTCGCCCAGCATGGTTTCGGGGCGCGTGGTGGCGATTTCAAGCATTTCGCCGGTTTCCTTTACCTGATAAAGAATGTGCCAGAAGTGGCCGTGCTGCTCCTCATATTCCACCTCTGCGTCGGAAATGGAGGTTTTGCAGTGCGGACACCAGTTGACAAGACGGTTGCCGCGGTAGATTTTGCCGTCGTTATACAGCTTGACGAACACTTCCTTAACCGCGTCCGAGCAGCCCTCGTCCATGGTAAAGCGCTCGCGCTCCCAGTCGCAGCTGACGCCCAGCTTGCGAAGCTGACGGGTGATGCGGCCGCCGTATTCGCGCTTCCATTCCCAGGCGCGCTCCAAAAACTTTTCTCTGCCCAAATCCTCTTTGGAAATGCCTTCCTTGCGCATCGCCTCAACAATTTTTGCCTCGGTGGCGATGGACGCGTGGTCGGTGCCGGGCAGCCACAGCGCGCTGTAGCCGCTCATGCGCTTCCAGCGGATTAAAATGTCCTGCAGCGTTTCGTCAAGCGCGTGGCCGATGTGAAGCTGTCCGGTGATGTTCGGCGGCGGCATGACAATCGTGTAGGGCTTTTTGTCGGGATCCGCCGTCGCGTGAAAGTAATTGCCCTTCATCCAGAAGTCATAAATCTTGTCCTCAAAGGATGAAGGATTATAGTTTTTTTCAAGTTCCTGTGCCATAATGACTCCCCTTGTTTTCTATAGTATATACGACATTCTATTATCGCATTTTTAACGCCGTTTGTCAAGGTCGAGTGCCTCGACGGGCAGGACGCCTATGGATAGCGCGGATTGATTGGAAACGTCGGTTAAACGGCGTGGCTGACCGCGTGCTGAGAAGGTTTGATGTCAAACAAACGCATCTTGCGCGTTTACCCGTCGGGGTACCCGACCGAGTGCCTCGGGGGCAGGACGCCTTTGGAGAGGTCGGTTTTGCAAAACGTCGGACTAACGGCGTGGCTTAACGCGTGCTGAAATGGTATGTTCTATGCAAACCTGTCTATCGCGTTTACCTGTCGGGGTACTCGACCGAGTGCCTCGACGGGCAGGACGCCTATGGAAAAGTCGGTTTTGCAAAACGTGTCGGTTTATTACCGTAGTGACAGCCCTTGCGGCTGTCAATTTGTCGCGGCATAGCCGCGACAAACGGG
>CADBSZ010000216.1 GCA_902797525.1 uncultured Ruminococcus sp.
CACGTCGGCAAAACGACTCGTCATGCCGATAGTTGTTCGGTGAGTTGATTTATTTCGGGTGCCCCGGAGCCGGTGCGCCTTTGGAAAGAGCGGCTGGTCAACACGTCGGCAAAACGGCGCGTCATGCCGATAGTTGTTCGGTGAGTTAATTTATTTCGGGTGTCCCGGAGCCGGTGCGCCTTTGGAAAGAGCGGCTGCTCAACCCGTCGGCAAAACGGCGCGTCATGCCGATAGTTGTTCGGTGAGTTAATCTATTTCGGGTGTCCCGGAGCCGGTGCGCCTTTGGAAAGGCCGACTAGTCAACGCATCGGATGAACGGCGCGCCATACCGATGATTATTCGGTGTGGAAAGCTTTTTTGGGTGTCCCGGAGCCAGTGCGCCTTTGGAAAGAGCGGCTGGTCAACACGTCGGATGAACGGCGCGTCATGCCGATAGTTGTTTGGTGAGTTGGATTTATTTCGGGTGCCCCGGAGCCGGTGCGCCTTTGGAAAGAACGGCTGGTCAACACGTCGGCAAAACGACTCGTCATGCCGATAGTTGTTCGGTGAGTTGATTTATTTCGGGTGCCCCGGAGCCGGTGCGTGTTGAATTACTTGACACCGCCCATCGCAAATCATATAATGAAACTGAAAAATAAAAACTGAAAAATCCAAAATTTTCAATTGATAAAAGCCGCCGATTCAGCAACACTATCCGCGGAGGTGTTGTTATGGACGAATTCGGTCACTGGCGGCTGTTTTTATCGTCGGGCAGTGTGCTCGACTATCTCGCCTACAAACGGGCGATGGAGGCCAAAGACACGGGCGCGGACACTGTCCGCAGGGAGGAAACCGATGAAATTCCGAACAGAGGGACTGATTATCAAGGAACAGAATATCGGTGAATCGGACAAGCTGGTTCACGCTTTGACCAAGTCAAACGGCGTGGTTAAGGCGTTTGTGCGCGGTGCGAAGAACATCAAAAATCAAAAGTGCGCCGCTTCCTCGCTGCTGAGCTATTCCATGCTCACGTTTCACCCGGGGCGCGACAGCTATTCCATCGGCGACGCGCGCTCCTTACATATTTTTTCCAAGCTGCGCGGCGACGTTAAAAAAATGTGTCTGGCGCAGTATTTTTGCGAACTGGCGCTCACCGTTTGTCCGCGCGAAAAGCCGGCTGACAAATACCTCAGCCTGGTTCTAAATGCGCTCTATCTTCTCAACGAGGACAAGCGCCCTGCCGATTTGATTAAGCCGTGCTTGGAAATGCGATTGGCGGCGATGGCCGGTTATCTGCCCGACCTCATCATGTGCCGCACCTGCGGCGAATACACTGCGCCGCAAATGTATTTTGATCCGAAAAGCGGCACGCTCGAATGTGCCAAATGCCGCGGCCATGTGTCCGACGGCGCGATTTTACTCACCGAAGCCGCGCTCACGGCGCTGCGCCACACGGTGTACGCCGACGATGACAGGCTGTTTTCGTTCTCGCTCTCCGAGGGAGGGCTGGCACTGCTCAATCAGGCGAGCGAGGCATACTTAAAATACCGTTTTGAAAAAGATTTTAAAACACTGACCTTCTATAAAACGATAGCGTGATATGATGAACAGACATTACAAAACACTGGAACTTGATAAAATTCTGGAAAAGCTCGCGTCGCAGACCACACTGCCCGACGCGCGCGACCTTGCGCTCAAGCTTGAGCCGCAGACCGACCTCAAAAAGGTGCGCCATCTGCTGCAGCAAACCGACGACGCGGTGATGCTAAGCGGACGCTTCGGCGCGCCGTCCTTCGGCGGAGCGGTGAACTGCGCCGGCAATTTGCGCCGCGCGCAGGCAGGCGGTTGCCTGACGGCAGGCGAGCTGCTGCGGATTGCCGACACCCTGCGCATCATCCGCACGGTCAAGGAGTGGCAGTCGCGCTGTTCCTCGGTGGAAACCACTCTCGACAGCTATTTCAGCGGACTGATTTCGAATAAATATCTCGAGGAAAAAATCACCTCCGCCATCATCAGCGAGGAGGAAATCTCGGACAAGGCGAGTTCCACGCTCTCCGACATCCGCCGCAAAATCCGCACCGCTTCCTCAAAAGCGCGCGAAACGCTTGACAAAATCGTTCACAGCTCCAAATACATAAAGTATTTGCAGGACACCATCGTCACCCAGCGCGGCGGCAGATATGTTGTGCCCGTGCGCGCCGAGTGCCGCAATAATGTTCCGGGCTTGGTTCATGACACCTCCGCCAGCGGACAGACCGTGTTTATCGAGCCGATGGGCGTGGTGCAGGCAAACAACGACATCAAGGTGCTGCAAAACAAAGAGGAAGAAGAAATCGAGCGAATTCTCTTTGAGCTGTCCGCCAACGCAGGCGACTTTGCGGACACGATTATCCGCAGCTATGAGCACTTAACGCAGCTCAGCCTTATTTTTGCCAAGGCGGACCTTGCCTATTCCATGCGCGCTACCATGCCGCAAATCAACGACAGGGGAGAGATTAACTTAAAGCAGGCGCGCCACCCCTTGATTTCCAAGGATAAGGTGGTCCCGATTGATATTCACCTCGGCAAAGCCTTTGACACGCTCGTCATCACCGGCCCCAACACAGGCGGCAAAACCGTCACGCTTAAAACGCTGGGCCTGCTTACGCTGATGGCGATGTGCGGTTTGCTGACGCCCTGCGCCGACAACAGTGAACTGAGCATTTTCCGCCGCGTGCTGGTGGATATCGGCGATGAGCAGAGCATTGAGCAGTCGCTGTCAACCTTCTCGGCGCACATGACAAATATTATTCAGATTATTAAGTTAGCCAACGCAGGCTCTCTGTGTTTAATTGACGAGCTGGGCGCAGGCACCGACCCCGTTGAGGGCGCGGCGCTTGCCATCGCCATTTTGGAAAAGCTGCGCGAAAAGCACGCCAAAATTGCTTCAACCACCCACTACGCGGAGCTGAAGGAATTTGCCCTGCGCACCGAAGGGGTTGAAAACGGAAGCTGTGAATTTGACGTGGCGACCTTAAAGCCGACCTACCGGCTGCTCATCGGCGTGCCCGGCAAAAGCAACGCCTTTGCCATCTCCAAGCGGCTCGGCATGGAGCAGGACATCGTCAACCGCGCGCAGGAGCTCGTTTCCAGCGAATCGCGGCAGTTTGAGGACGTCGTTGAAAAGCTTGAAAAACAGCGCCAAAGCTTGGAAAAGCAGGTGGAAAACGCCAACCGCCTCACTGCCAAGGCTAACACTGAAAAGCAAAAAGCCGAAAACGAGCTGAAACGTGCCAAGGCGGACGCCGAGCGCGAAATTGAGCGCGCCAAGCAGGAGGCGCAGCGCATTGTGTCGCGCACGCGCGCCCAAGCCGACGCGCTGGTGGAGGAGCTTGAAAAGGCGCGCAAGGAAAAAGAGCTTTCTGCCGAAAGCCGCTCCAAGCTGCGCCGCGACATTGACAAAATGGAGGCGCACGCCGACCCCGTCAAGCTCAAAAACACCCCTGATGAAGAATACAAGCTGCCCCGTCCGCTCAAGGTGGGCGACGAGGTACTCATCTATGACATCGACAAAAACGCCACCGTGCTGGCGCCGCCCGGCAAGGATGGTCAGGTTTTGGTGCAGGCAGGCATCATTAAGACGCGCGTGGATGTCAAAAATCTACGGCTTTTAAAATCACAGCTCAAGCCCAACAAGCCGAAGTTTGCGAGTACGCGCAACGTACCCAGCCGCATGGACGTCCGCCCCGAAACCGAAATTGATGTGCGCGGCACCACCGCGCTTGAGGCGGTCGCCATTGTCGACAAGGCAATCGACAATGCCGTCATGGCAGGCGTGAGCAAAATGACGATTATTCACGGCAAGGGCACCGGCGTGCTCCGCCGCGAAATCAATCAGTTTTTACGCCATCACAAGGCAGTCAAGTCCCAACGCCTCGGCACCTTCGGCGAGGGTGAGGACGGCGTAACCATTGTAGAGTTAAAGTAAAGAATCATACACAATCCCAAACAGGAGACATACATGAAAAAACAATTTCTTGACAGCGGCAAAATTGTGGGAACGCACGGCATCAGGGGCGAGGTTCGCATCGACCCGTGGTGCGATTCTCCCGCGTTTTTGGCGGCGTTTAAAACCCTCTATCTCGACGAGCGCGGCGAAACCGCAATCAAGGTCAAGTCCCGTCCGCATAAAAACATCACGCTCGCCAAAATCGAAGGCGTTGACACCATCGAAGCCGCCGAGCGTCTGCGCGGCAAAATCGTCTACATCAACCGCGACGACATTCAGCTCGGCGAGGGCGTGCACTTTGTGCAGGACTTAATCGGTCTTGAAGTGCGCGACTTCGACAGCGGTGTTCTTTACGGCGTTATCAGCGACGTTTTGCGCACCGGTGCGAACGATGTTTACGAAATCAGGCAAAACGGCAAAACTTATCTTGCGCCCGTAATCGACGAGGTGGTGCGCGAAATTGACGTCGAGGGCGGCGTGGTGCGCATAACTCCCATGAAAGGAATTTTTGACGATGCGGATTGACATTATCACCCTTTTTCCCGAAATGTTCGCGCCCGTTTTGGGCGACAGCATCATCGGGCGCGCGCAAAAAAGCGGCGCGGTGGAAATCCACACCCATCAGCTGCGTGACTTTGCCTTTGACAAGCACCGCCGCGTGGACGACACGCCCTACGGCGGCGGCATGGGCATGCTGATGAAGGCGGAGCCGATTGCCCTCTGCTTTGAGGCAATCTGCAAAGAAACCGGCGAGCGCCCTTATTTTATCTATATGTCGCCGCAGGGCAAAACGCTGCGTCAGAGCCGCCTGCGCGAGCTGACCGAACATCAAAACATCTGTATTCTCTGCGGCCATTACGAGGGCGTTGATCAACGCCTGCTCGACAGCCTGATTGACGAGGAAATCTCTATCGGCGACTATGTGCTCACCGGCGGTGAAATCCCTGCCATGGTCTTTACCGACGCGCTGTGCCGCATGGTGCCGGGCGTGCTCACCAACAACGAATGCTTCACCGAGGAAAGCCATTTCAGCGGCCTTCTCGAGTATCCGCAGTACACCAAACCCTCTGAGTGGCGCGGCATTCCGGTGCCTGAGGTGTTGCTCAGCGGACACCACCAAAACATCGAAAAATGGCGCAAAGAGCAGAGCATTGAAGTCACCAAACGCAAGCGTCCTGATTTACTGAATCAGTCATAATGATGTAAAATATTGCTATAATACGGACAGATTACGGATAAATCGACTGATTCCGTTGTAAATTTGCACAATAAAAAGGAGATAAATTCTACGTCGGGTGAAACTTCACACGAAAATAATTTACCATATTGACCTTACGGTAAAAAATGATTATAATGTTAAAGAGGTTAAGCCACACAATTCATCTATGACAGAGAAGAGGGTAATTCAAATGTATGTTAAGGAAGTATTAGTTCAGAACAAAGCAGGCTTGCACGCGCGTCCCGCAACATTCTTTATCCAGAAGGCGAATGAATACAAGGCTACCATCTGGGTTGAAAAGGAAGAGCGCCGCGTAAACGCAAAGAGCCTTTTGGGTGTGCTTTCACTGGGCATCATCGGCGGCACCACCATCAAGATTATCGCTGACGGCGCAGACGAAACCGACGCGGTTGAAGGTCTTGCAGAGTTGGTTGAATCGGGCTTTGCCGAATAATTTTTTGATAGCTTTATAAGGGCGGATTTTTTCCGCCCGTTTTTTTCTGTAAAAAGGATTGTTCTTGAAACGGAGGTGATTGTTTGAATCCGAAAATGCAAATATTGCGCAAAAAAGCAATGGGACTCCCTCTTTTGCCGGGCGTTTATATTATGCACGGCAAGGACGGCGGCATTATTTATATCGGCAAGGCAAAGGCGCTGAAAAACCGCGTCAGCCAATATTTCGGTTCTCAAAACAACCACCCCGAAAAGGTGCGCCGCATGGTTGACAACGTCGATGATTTTGAATACATCATCACCGACAGCGAGTTCGAGGCGCTGATTCTCGAATGCAGCCTTATCAAGCAGCACACGCCAAAGTACAACATTCTGTTAAAGGACGACAAGGGCTACAGTTACATTCGCGTCGGCGAGGGCGACTGGGGAAAGCTCAGCTATGTCCTGCAAAAAGCTGATGACGGCGCAACCTACATCGGCCCCTACAAAAGCAGTTTCTACGTCAAAAGCGCGGTGGAGGAGGCAAACAAAATCTTTATGCTGCCTACCTGCAACCGTCAGTTTCCGCGCGACTTTCGCAAGGCCAGACCGTGCCTGAATTATCATATCAAGCAGTGTATGGCGCCCTGCACCGGCAGGGTAAAGCTTGCCGACTACCGCGAAAGTCTGAACCAGGCGCTCGACTTTCTCAAAGGGGGTTCCTCCAATTCCGTCAAGCAGCTCACTGCGCAGATGGAGGAAGCCGCCGAAAACCTCGAGTTTGAACGCGCCGCCCGAATCCGCGACAAAATCGCCGCAGTCAAAAAAATGGGCGACAAGCAAAAGGTTGTTGCGAACAAGGTGCTCGACGAGGACGTTATCGCGTCCTTCTCCAATGACGGCAAAACCTGCTTTCAGGTATTCCGTTTTGAGGGCGGCAGGCTGTTTGACCGCGAAAGCTTTATCTTCGACAGCGGCGAGACGGCGACCGACACCGAGGAGTTTTTAATCAGCTACTACACGCTGCGCACCGACATTCCGAAAAACATCGCCGTTGACAGCGGCTTTGACGCGCTTGAGGACGTGCAGCGTTGGCTCAGCGAAAAGCGCGGCAACAAGGTGACGCTCACCGTGCCGCAGCGCGGCGAACAGGCGCAGCTGGTTGCCATGTGCCGCTCCAATGCCGCCGAGGCGCTCGCCCAGCAAAAGGGAGCGACCGTGCACGAGTTCGGTGTGCTTGAGGAGCTGCGCCAAACACTGGGGCTGGAAAACCTGCCCGAATACATCGAGTGTTACGATATTTCCAACCTTGCCGGCACCGAAAACGTCGCCGGTATGGTTGTTTACAAAAACGGCAGGCCGCTCAAATCCGCCTATCGCAAGTTCAAAATCAAGGGCTTTGAGGGGCAGGACGACTATGCGTCGATGGCGGAAACGCTCACGCGCCGCTTTGAAGAATACTACAAGGCGGAAGCCGGAGACGAGGGCTTCGGAAAGCTGCCCGATTTGATTTTGCTCGACGGCGGCAAGGGACAGGTCGCCGCGGTTCGCGCGGTATTCGACCGCATGAATATTGAGGTGCCGCTGTTCGGCTTGGTCAAGGACGACAAGCACCGCACGCGCGCCGTTACGGGCGACGGCGGTGAAATCGCCATCAGCCAAAAGCGCGCGCTCTTTACCTTCCTCAGCAAAATGCAGGACGAGGTGCACCGCTTTGCCATCGGCTATCACCACACGCGCCGAAAAAACGCCGCCTTCCGCAGTTCGCTGACGGGCATCGAGGGCGTGGGCGAGGTGCGCGCAAAGTCTCTGCTCAAGTATTTTCGCACGATTGATAACATTTCAAAAGCGGATTTGGCGGAGCTGGAGGCTGCGCCGAAAATGACAAAAGACAGCGCGCGCGCGGTTTACCGCTACTTCCACGCAGATGAAACAAATACGGAAGAATAAATTTATTTATTTTAACTAAAAAAATGTCCTTGTAAAATCATGCGTTCTATGTTATACTATTTCTATTAGTGAGGATTTTTTATGCGAGTAATCACAGGCTCGGCGCGCGGCAGACGGCTCGAAACCCTTGAGGGCGAGGACGTTCGGCCGACCACCGACAGAATAAAAGAAGCGGTTTTTTCGATTATTCAGTTCCAAACCGAGGGCAGGCGTTTTCTTGACTTGTTCGCCGGCTCCGGCCAAATGGGAATTGAAGCGCTCAGCCGCGGCGCAAAGGAAGCGGTGTTTGTTGACAACGCAAAAAAGTCCGTTGAAACCGTCAAGCGCAATCTCAAAGCGACCAAGCTCGAAATCGGCGCAAAGGTGTTTCAGGCGGATTTTCGCAGCTTTTTGTCTATGAACAGTCAGCCGTTTGACATCGCGTTTCTCGATCCGCCCTACCGCACGGGCACGCTTGGTGACGCGCTTGCGCAGGTGTGTGCCCACATGAACGATACGGGTGTTATCATTGCCGAAAATCCGCTCGATGAAGATTTGAGCGAAAACTACGGCGACTTTGTGCGCGACAGACAGTACCGCTACGGCAAAATTAAAATCACAACCTACCGACATAAGGATTTTTTATAATGAGCAAAACAGTTATCTGTCCGGGCAGCTTCGATCCCGTCACGCTCGGGCATCTCGATATCATTACACGCGCGTCCAAAATGTTTGACCGCGTGGTGGTGGCGGTGCTTGTCAATTCATCAAAAACCCCCACCTTTTCCACACAGGAGCGCATTGAGCTGCTCAACGCGGCAGTCGGCGACCTCCCCAACGTGGAAATCGTCAGCTTCGAGGGCTTGCTTGCCGAATACTGCAAAACCTGCGGCATCAGCACCATCGTCAAGGGGCTGCGCGCGGTTTCCGACTTTGAGTATGAGTTCCAGATGGCAATCGCCAACAAAAAGCTCAACCCCGGTTTGGAAACCATCTTTCTCACCGCCGACGCGGATTCCACCTTTCTCAGCTCGAGCATGGTGCGCGAAATCTGCTCAATGGGCGGCGACATCAGCAATTTTGTTCCTGCCTGTGTGCACGACAGAATTGTGGCGAAATTAAGAAAATAACCCGTGAGGGTATAAGGAAATAGAAACAGGAGTGGAAAATATGAAAGTTGATGATTTAATTCTGCAGCTTCAGGATTTGGTAAACGACGCAAAATCAATGCCTTTCTCGGGTGGCAAGGTGCTTGTCAACAGCGAAGAGGTATATGAAATTATCGACCAGATTCAGGACGCAATGCCTGCCGAGGTTAGACAGGCGAAAAATATTGTTGCCGACAGAAAGCAAATTATTTCCGAGGCGAACCGCGAAAGCGAGAACATCATTCGCGCCGCCGAGGAACGCAAAAAGGTAATGCTCAACCAGAGCGAAATCGTGCGCGAGGCGCAGGCCAAGGCAAAGGAAATCGTTGACGACGCAAAGCAAAAGTCAGCCGAAATCCGCAAGGCGGCCAACGTGTATGTTGACACCATTATGAAGCGCGCCGAGGAAAGCCTTTCAACCCAGCTCGGCGAAATCAAAAAAACACGCCAGAACATCACCAATTCCCAGAAAAGCAAACCGCAGAACTGACGGATAAAAAGACGACCGAAAAGGTCGTCTTTTTTAATGAACAATGGACAATGAATGATGTGCAGACAGTTCAGTTTGAAATTGACAGCGTTTCCCAACCAAGATTTTCCGTTTTCAGCTTTTCATTCCCCAAACGTAGGGCTTGCAAAAAATTTAAAATGCTGTATAATAGAAATGTTATACAATCAATTACCCTTAACGGAGGAAACAATATGGCAGGAAATAAAAAGATGGTCGAGGCGATTACCGGCCGCGACGAGGATTTTGCAAAATGGTATACCGACATTGTCAAAAAGGCGGAGCTGGTTGACTATTCCGGCGTCAAGGGCTGCATGGTCATCCGTCCCTACGGCTTTGCCATTTGGGAACTGATGCAGGCTGACATGGACCGCCGCTTCAAGGAAACGGGTCACGAAAACGTGTATATGCCCATGTTTATTCCCGAAAGCCTTTTGCAGCGCGAAAAGGACCACGTTGCCGGCTTTGCGCCCGAGTGCGCGTGGGTGACCATCGGCGGTCAGGAAAAGCTCACCGAGCGTCTGGCGGTTCGCCCCACCTCGGAAACCCTGTTCTGCGAGCACTACAAAAAGGTGATTAAAACCTACCGCGACCTGCCCAAGCTCTACAACCAGTGGTGCAGTGTTGTCAGATGGGAAAAAACCACCCGTCCGTTCCTGCGCACCTCCGAGTTCCTCTGGCAGGAGGGACACACCATGCACGAAACCGCCGAGGAGGCAAAGGAAGAAACCCTGAAAATGCTCGGCGTTTACAATGATTTCTATAAGGAAACCCTCGCGATTCCCGCCGTTATCGGTCAGAAAACCGAGAAGGAAAAATTCGCCGGCGCCGAGGCAACCTACACCATCGAGCCGATGATGCACAACGGCGTTGCCCTTCAGGGCGGCACTTCTCATTATTTCGGCGACGGCTTTGCCAAGAGCTTCGGCATTACCTACACCGGCAAGGACAACAAGCTTCACTATCCGCACCAGACCTCATGGGGCACCTCAACGCGCATGATCGGCGCGTTGATTATGGTTCACAGTGACGATGACGGCTTGGTTCTGCCGCCCAAGATTGCGCCCATTCAGGTGGCGATTATCCCTGTTGCCCAGCACAAGGAGGGTGTGCTCGACAAGGCTTACGAGCTGAAAGCCGAGCTGCAAAAGTCCTTCCGCGTTAAGCTGGACGACTCCGACCATGCTCCCGGCTGGAAGTTCGCCGAGTACGAAATGAAGGGCGTGCCCGTCCGTGTGGAAATCGGCCCCAAGGACATTGAAAAAGGCCAGTGCGTTGTGGTTCGCCGCGACACGCGTGAAAAGGCATTTGTGCCGCTTCAGAACCTCAGCAGCTATATTGCCGAGTTGCTTGTGACCATTCACGACGACATGTACAACCGTGCGCTCGAAAACACCAGGGAAAAGACCTTCACCGCCACCACCTACGAGGAATTTCTCGACACCGCCGCCAACAAACCCGGCTTCATCAAGGCGATGTGGTGCGGCGACACGGCGTGCGAGGAGAAAATCAAGGACGAAACCGGCGGCGTCAAGAGCCGTTGCATCCCCTTCGAGGAAGAACACCTCGCCGACACCTGCGTATGCTGCGGCAAGCCTGCCAAGCACATGGTATTCTGGGGAAAACAATACTAACCCGAGTGCCTCGGGGCGCAGTGCGCCTTTGAAAAAATCGGTTTGGCAATACATCGGCAAAACGGCGCGGCAAATGTTTTAATGACACTTGTAGGGTCGAGCATTGCTCGCCCGTTGAACCGCACCGTTTAGACAGCCAATTTTAAATCTAACGAGAGGAAGTGAGAACATGCCGATTAAAGTGCAGAGCCATCTGCCGGCGATTAAGGTGCTGGAGAGTGAAAACATCTTCGTTATGCCAAACGAAGTGGCGCTTAAGCAGGACATCCGTCCGCTGAAAATATTAATACTTAACCTCATGCCCACCAAAATTGCAACGGAAACTCAGCTGCTGCGCCTTTTGGGCAACAGCCCTTTGCAGGTTGACATCGAGCTGCTGCAAATGGCGACTCACACCTCCAAAAACACCTCGCCCCATCATCTTACCACCTTCTACAAAACCTTTGACCAGGTCAAAAATCAAAATTTCGACGGCTTAATTATCACGGGCGCTCCCGTGGAACAGCTCGAATTTGAAGAAGTGGACTACTGGGACGAGCTGTGCGAAATCATGGAATGGTCGAACACCAACGTCTATTCCACCTTCCACATCTGCTGGGGCGCGCAGGCAGGGCTATACTATCACTACGGAATCCCGAAGTATCAGTTTGATAAAAAGCTCAGCGGCATTTATACCCACAAGGTGCTCAAGCCCAACCATCCGCTTATGCGCGGCTTTGACGACACCTTCCAAATCCCTCATTCACGCTACACCGGCGTCAGGGAAGAGGACATTCGCAAATGCATGGGGCTTGAAATTTTGGCGACCTCCGAAATGGCGGGGCCTTCGGTTATCTGCAACCGCACCGGCCGCCACGTGTTCATTACCGGCCATGCCGAATATGACCGCGACACCCTTGCCAATGAGTATTTCCGCGACATTAGCCGCGGCATCGAAATTGACGTGCCGTACAACTATTTTCCCGACGACGACGCTTCACTCACACCGCCGATGGTTTGGCGCAGCAACGCCACGCTGCTCTACACCAACTGGCTTAACTATTTCGTCTATCAGGCGACGCCCTACGACCTCAGCACCCTCAAGCATAAATACCAAAGGTAATAAACGGGTTGGCTCAAAACGCGAATGCGAGCATTTGAGCCAACCCTTTTTGTATGTTGTTCTTACTGACTGTTTTGGACAAATAGTCCTATAAAAATATTAAAAATGACAAAAAACTATTGACTTTTTCTGTAAAAAATTCTAAAATAGAAATATCTTTCCAAGGAGGTCGGCTATGCAACCGCGTATTCTCAAATCTGTATCCATCTTTTTATCCGTTCTGCTGTTGTCCCTTTGCCTGACTTCCGCAGTTGTTTTTGCGCAGACTGACAGCGCGCACCAAACCACAATTACCGTCACAGCGGCGGAAATTGCGTCAAAGGGCGCCTACAAAGCGATTCAAACTGCGCTCAATTCCGCGCGCTACTGCGCCACCAAGGACAATATCTACAAAATCATCGTCGAGCCGGGCAGCTATGACCTGCGCTCTACACTTCATATTTACAGCAACACCACGCTTTCGCTCTACAACGTCACCCTGACGCGCAACAGTCAGAGTATTTCCAACGTCATCCGCACGGGCGACGACACCGCGCGCAACAAGGGACTGACCGGCTATTCCGCCAACACCAACATCAAGGTCGAGGGCGGCACGCTCAACGGCGGCGGCACCTCAAACACCATGATAAAGGTCACGCATGCTTCCAATTTCCAAATGGTTAGTGTGAATTTGTGCAACGTCAAAAACGCCCACATGATGGAAATTGCCGGGGTTGACGGCTTCAAGGTGCAAAACTGCACCTTTAAAGACCAGGTGATGGAAGCCGGCAACGTCGGGTACGAGGCGATTCAGCTTGATATTCCCAAATACGGCCATATCTTCGGCTGCCGTTCCGAGGCGCTTAATATCCGCAACGTGCACATTGAGGGCTGTTACTTTGACAACGTTCCGCGCGGCATCGGTTCGCACACGCAAATCCTCAACAATCCTTTTGACGGCATTGTCATTACCAACAACACCTTTACCAACATCAAAAGCGCAGCAATTCAGGGCGAAAACTGGCGCAACGTTGACATTTCCAACAACCGAATCGAAAACACGCCGCGCGCCATCGCCATCTATTCCATTCTTGACGAGGGCAGCGGCTGCTACAAGGGCAGTGTGCTCGCCGTGGAAGGCGGCACCCAAAGCGCGCTTTCCGAACAATACGAAACGCCCTACCGGGCAAACATCGTCATCTCCGACAACACCATCACCCAATGCGGCGCAGTCAAGGACATTTACGCGGCATACAAGCCGCTGGCGATTCTGCTGATGGGACAAAACCTGCCGCAAAAGCAGCAGACCTTTGAGGATGGCGGCGGCGGTTATCCCAAGGGCGACTATTACATCAACGGCGTCACCATTCAAAACAATATCATCGACACCGTCGGCCACGGAATCTTTTTGCAGGAGGTGCGCAACGCCGACATTATCGGCAACACCATTTCCTGCTCAAAAAACGATTTGATTAAAACGCCCTTTAACCCCATTACCGCCATCACATCAACGGCGTCCTCCATTAGCGGCAACACCATCAACGCCTCGCCTTATTACGGCATGGAGCTTGCCGAAAGCAACATCACTGAAATTATGGACAACACTGTCACCAATGTGTTAAATGACGGTATTATCCTCGAGGCGCAGGCAAAGGTGTTCGGCACCGTTTCCGGCAACTACATCACCAAGGCGTCGGGCTACGGTTTGAACATCCGTCCAAAATGCGGCGCCGGCACAGTAAAAGACAACATCATCTGCAACTGTACCAAGGGCAACATCAAGCAGGAGAAAAACGCCACCGCGACCATCGGCGACAACTTCTACAAGGTGGCAAGCATGACCTCGCTCTCACTGCAATACGGCTTGGTCAGCCTCGGCACAGGCGAAGAATACACGCTCATTCCGTCCTACGCGCCTGCCAATGCAGTGGCAAAATTCACGTGGTCCAGTTCCGATCCGCTTACCGCTTCCGTAAATGACAGCGGCGTGGTAACGGCGCAACAGTTCGGCGAGGCTGACATCACCTGCACCTCCGCAGACGGCAAAACCGCCGTTTGCCACATTAAGGTGCGTCCCGAACCGCAAAGCATCAAGCTCAATGAATCCATGCTCACTATCGGTGAGGGCGAAAGCGTTACGCTGGTCAGCACGCTGTCGCAGGGCAGTGTGTCGCAAAGCCTGCAATATGTTTCCAATAACGCCAAGTCGGTTTCCGTCAGTCAGTCGGGCGTGCTTACAGGCAAGAGTCTCGGCACGGCGACCGTGGTTGCCAAAACCTATAACGGCAAGCACGCCAACTGCAACGTCATTGTTAAGGCGGCGCCGTATGATATTTGGTTCGACAGCGGCGAGATGAAGCTCGGCGTTGGTGAAATTACCACCCTTCATCTGAATTTGCCCGACGGCTCGGCGTCGCACAGCATGGTCTACCGCTCCGACAACGAGGATGTGCTCACCGTGGCGCAAAGCGGCGAAATTATTGCCAAATCCGAGGGCACGGCAACTGTTACTGCCACCGCCTTTAACGGCGCAAAGGCGATTTGCACCGTCAGCGTACTCAGCGAACCGACGGGAATTGCCTTCGCACAGGAGGAATACACTGTGGCGCCGGGTGAAAGTCTGACGCCGGACACCGTGCTTACAGAGGGCACCGCGTCCAACGCGCTCAGCTTCCAGTCCAGCGACCCCGATGTTTGCCGCATCGACAGAATAACCGGCGAACTCACGCCGAAAAAGCCCGGCACGGTGACGATTACGGTTAAAACCTACAACCGTTTTTCCGCCACTTGCACCGTAACGGTGACGGAGACATAAAAACAAATTAACGTGCTGCTGATTTAAAGTGCTAAAATTAATTTCTAAAAAACTATTGACAAATCGGAAATCGGGTTGTATAATTTGTGTAAACCGATGAGGAAGAGTGAGTAAATTCGGTCACTTCTCTCAAAGAGAGCTGCGGACGGTGGAAGCGTGGCAGAGAATATCGAATCGAATGGACTTCCGAGGGCAAACAGAAATGCATGGCAGAGTATGGGCGACGGAGTGACTTGCCGTCAAAAAAGTCAGCGTATGTCAGTACGTATGAGAGGGCGCAGTTTATGCGTCAAGCAGGGTGGCACCGCAGGTATTTTCCTGTCCCGGCAATTTTTGCCGGGGCAGTTTTTTTATTTGCTGCCAATAATATTATATTGGACCATATTAAACAAGAAGGAGTAATTGAAATGAGCGAAAACAAAATCCCCTACAAGACTTATCTTGATGAAAGCGAAATCCCCACACAATGGTATAATGTCCGTGCGGACATGAAAAACAAGCCTGCTCCGTTGCTCAATCCCGCAACCCACAAGCCGATGACCGCCGAGGAATTGGCGCCTGTGTTCTGCGACGAGCTGATTGCGCAGGAGCTGAACAACACCGACGCGTATATCGACATTCCCAAGGAAATCCAGGATTTCTACAAAATGTACCGTCCGTCGCCGTTGATTCGCGCTTACTTCCTTGAAAAAGCGCTTGACACTCCGGCAAAAATTTACTACAAATTCGAGGGCAACAACACCTCCGGCAGCCACAAGCTCAACTCCGCTATTGCGCAGGCTTACTACGCGAAAAAGCAGGGACTCAAGGGCGTTACTACCGAAACCGGCGCAGGCCAGTGGGGTACTGCGCTGTCCATGGCGTGTTCCTATTTCGGACTCGACTGCAAGGTGTTCATGGTAAAGGTTTCCTACGAGCAAAAGCCCTTCCGACGTGAGGTAATGCGCACCTACGGCGCAGATGTAACTCCGTCGCCCTCCACCACCACCGAAATCGGCAAAAAGATTCTCGCCGACCACCCCGGCACCACCGGCAGCCTGGGCTGCGCCATTTCCGAGGCGGTTGAGGTTGCCACCCACACCGAGGGATACCGCTATGTGCTCGGCAGCGTGCTCAATCAGGTGCTGCTGCATCAGAGCGTCATCGGTCTTGAAACCAAGGCCGCGCTCGACAAGCTCGGCGTAAAGCCCGACATCATCATCGGCTGCGCCGGCGGCGGCTCCAATCTCGGCGGCTTGATTGCTCCCTTCATGGGCGAAAAGCTCAGAGGCGAGGCGGACTACAGAATTATCGCGGTTGAGCCTGCTTCCTGTCCCAGCTTCACCAGAGGTAAGTTTGCCTACGACTTCTGTGACACCGGCATGGTTTGCCCGCTCGCGAAGATGTACACCCTCGGTTCGGGCTTCATTCCCTCCGCCAACCACGCAGGCGGCCTGCGCTATCACGGCATGAGCAGCACCCTGTCTCAGCTGTATCACGACGGCTTGATGGAGGCGACCTCCGTTGAGCAGACCGCTGTATTTGCGGCGGCTGAGCAGTTTGCAAGGGTAGAGGGTATTCTTCCTGCTCCCGAATCCAGCCACGCAATTCGCGTTGCCGTTGACGAGGCGCTCAAGTGCAAAGAAACCGGCGAGGAAAAGACCATCGTGTTCGGCTTGACCGGTACCGGCTACTTCGATATGGTCGCTTATCAGAAGTTCAACGACGGAGAAATGACCGACTACATTCCTACCGACGAAGATCTTGCAAAAGGCTTTGCCGGACTTCCCACCGTTGAGGAATAATATAAGTGAAAGATTGCGGACGGCTTTTCGGCCGTCCGCTTTGTGTTTGGAAAATAACAATTATCTTTGGATTTCTATTATCAATCGGTTGTCAGGACAGTGCGGCTCGGGCGACCCCTCAGTCGCCTGCGTAAGTACTGTCATGAACTTAAAAATAAGCAGAAACTTATCCAAATGAGTCGTAGTGACAGCCCTTGCGGCTGTCAATTCCCCGCAGTCTTACTGCGGGGAACGGGCAACCGCGAGGGTTGCCCCTACGAATTGCTATCATAGGTTTAAATTAATCAGCGCTTACATACGAACAACGTTACGCTTTCGCCGAGGGGAATTCTTCGACTGCGTTCCGCTGACGCTCCACTTTGTTCAGAATGACAGCCAAGGGAAAACTCAGCATAACACCCAATTCCAAATAAATTCTCCTATCCGCTTTATAAAATCGAGCGTATCGGTTATAATGAAATTAACGAAAATTGTCGAATCAAAACGATGGAGGTAACAGTATGTTCTGTGAAAAATGCGGTGCGGCTTCAGGCACTGAAACGCCCGATTACACACAACCTCAGTCTGTGCAACCATATCCGGCAAAGCCGCAGGGCAAGTCCACGGCGGCAATTGTTATATATATGATTTCGGGCGTGCTTGCCGTGCTCGGCTTGATTCTTCCGTTCCTTCCGCACATTGCTTCTACGAATTTCCAACAGGTAGAAAACTACAGCATGTTCGGCTTCTGCCTCGAGTCAATTCAATCCGGCGAGTTATTTGGCGGTTATGTAGAACTTTTTGCCGGTAATCTTCTGATGTGTCTGACGGTTATTTCGATGATTCTGCAGTTCATCTGGGCGATTCTGTCGTTTGTCCGCGTCAAGGCGGCAGGTATTTTCGGCGTAATCGGCTCGTGCTTTTTTCTGTTTCAATCGTTATTCTGGTTATTGATTCTTTTTGAAGGTGCCGTAATGAGCAGTCATTATTATGTCAATATAACTATTGTGCCCATGCTAATGGTGTTTATTGCCATTGCCGGTATCGTGTTTGCCTCGCTGCAACTCGCGAAAAAGGATTATGTAAAATAAAATGTTGTATAGGTTGTGTTACTCAATCGCAAGAATGACAACTAAAGGAAAACGCAGCACAACATGCAATTTCCAATAAAATTCCCTATCCGCTTTACAAAACGGGGCATATCGGTTATAATGAAGTCAACGAAAATTGTCGAATCAAAACGATGGAGGTACCATTATGTTCTGTGAAAAATGCGGCGCACAAAATGCCGACGGCGCAAAGTTCTGCGCGAGCTGCGGCGCACCCTTGAATGTCGAAACAGCTTATTATGCACAACCGCAGCCCCGGCCCCAACAGCCCGATTATCAATACGGCTATCCGCAGCAGCCTCAATCCCAACCCCAAACGTTTCATCCCGCAGCGCAAAAGCCGCAGGGAAAAACGACCGCGGGTGTTGTCATCTTTATGATTTCAGGCGCACTTGCCGTGCTCAGTCTGCTTTTTCCGTTTTTGCCGCACGTATCCTCAATGGAATATTTTGTGTCTAATACCAGTATGTTTGGTTTTTGTTTTGAACTGTTCAGGCACAGCGAAACGATGAGCTACGGCGCCAATATCGGCTTATATTTCATCGGATTGCTTTTGTTATGTCTGATTCTGATTCCGATGATTTTGCAGGTGATTTGGGCGATTCTTTCGTTTGTCCGCGTCAAGGCGGCAGGCGTTGTCGGAATAATCGCGTCTATTGTCTTTTTAATTCATTCGTTCATTTGGATGGTAATTCTTGCTGCGGCAATGTCGGAGTCCGGTTACAGCGTCGTTCGGATGACGCCGGTCCCGATTCTGATGGTGTTTGCCGCCATCGCCGGTATTGTACTGGCCTCCTTGCAAATCGCAAAGAGAAAAAACGCAAAATAATTGATTCAGAGCGTGCTTCGGCACGCTCTTTTCGATTCTCTGTCGCTTCAAATTCCTTCATCCGTTCAAAAACTCTTTACAATTGCTGCCGTTTGTTGTATAATATACGTTATGGATTGTGGAACAGTAGGTCTGTTCCAGGAAAAAGGAGGGAATGACACAATGATCAGCGGCGCTGAAATCATGGTAAAATGTCTTGAAGCGGAGGGCGTTAAGGTCGTCTTTGGCTATCCGGGCGCGACAATTTGTCCGTTTTACGACAAGCTCTATGATTCTTCCATCAAGCATGTTCTGGTTCGTCAGGAGCAGAACGCAGCGCACGCGGCAAGCGGCTATTCGCGCTGCAGCGGATTGCCCGGCGTTTGTGTCGCTACCTCAGGCCCCGGCGCGACCAACCTGATTACGGGCATCGCCACCGCTTATGCGGACTCGGTTCCCATGATAGCCATCACCGGTCAGGTCAAAAGCGATTTGTTGGGCAGAGACGTCTTTCAGGAGGCGGACATCACCGGTGCGTGCGAGCCGTTTGTCAAGCACAGCTATCTCGTCAGCAAAACCGAGGATTTGCCCCGCGTTTTCAAGGAGGCGTTCCATATCGCTTCCACGGGCAGAAAAGGTCCTGTTTTAATTGATATTCCCATGGATATTCAGCAAAATGAGATTGAAAGCTTTGAATATCCCGAAAAGGTTAACATTATCGGCTACAAGCCCAACACGCGCGGCCATGCCGTCCAGGTGAAGCGCGCGGTAGAGGCGATTAAAAACAGCCGCAGACCGTTGATTGTCTCGGGCGGCGGCGTGCTTTCCTCGGGCGTTAAGCTGAAATTTCAGGCGTTTGCCGACAAAACCAAAATCCCCGTAATTTCCACCATGATGGGAATCGGCGTCATGCCCAGCGACCACGAAATGTACCTCGGCATGCTCGGCACCCACGGCAAGCCTGTGGCGAACCGCGCCCTGCACGACGCGGATTTGGTAATTGTCTGCGGCGCGCGACTCGGCGACCGCGCGGTTGCCGCTCCCGACCAAATGTCGGAAAACACCACCGTTATCCACATCGACATCGACCCTGCCGAAATCGGAAAGAACGTTAAAACCGCCATTCCGATTGTGGGCGACATGAAGAATGTGCTCAATATGATGATTGATGAAATCGGCGACTACGTTGTTCCCAACCAGTGGCAGGAGACTGTCAAAGGTTGGAAAAAGAGCTTTTTCCGCACGCCGCCGAAGTTCGACGGCTTTGTGGAGCCGCGCGCGCTTGTGGCTCAGCTCAGCTCGATGCTGCGCAGTAAGGCGATTCTGGTTGCCGACGTAGGACAAAACCAGATTTGGTGCGCCAACAACTTTATGATTCGCGAAGGCCGCTTCCTTACGACCGGCGGCATGGGCACCATGGGCTACTCCGTTCCTGCCGCGGTGGGGGCAAAGCTTGCGCGCCCCACGCGCGACGTGGTGGTTGTTTGCGGCGACGGAAGCTTTCAAATGAGCATGAACGAGCTGGCGACGATTGTCGGCAACAACCTCGCCATTAAAATCATCATTATGCGCAACCACCGTTTGGGCATGGTGCGCGAGCTGCAGGATTTCAACTACAACAAGCGCCACGCGGCGACGATCCTTTCAGGCGACCCCGACTTTTTAAAGCTTGCCGAGGCTTACGGCATCGACCACGCCGAGGCGAACTCCAACGAGGAAGCCGAGGAAATCATCAGGGGCATGGTGAAGTCGGACAAGCCGTTTATTCTTGTCTGCAACGTCTATCCCGACACTCCGTCGATATGAGGTGAAGCTATGCAGTACACATTATCTATTTTGGTAGAAAACCAAGCCGGCGTGCTGTCCAAAATTTCGGGCTTGTTCTCGCGCCGCGGCTTCAATATCGACTCTCTCGCCGTGGGCGTTACCAACAACCCCGATGTTTCGCGCATTACCATTGTTGCCAACGGCGACGAATATGTGGTGGAGCAGCTTGAAAAACAGCTCAACAAGGTGATTCCCGTCATCAAGGTAAAACGCCTGAGCGAAGGCGACTTCATCAGCCGCGAGCTGATTTTAATTAAGGTTCACTGCGCCGCGTCAAAGCGCGCCGAGATTATAAAAACCGCCGAAATTATGCAGGCGAAAATTGTGGACGTTGCGCCCAGCTGCGTCACCGTGGAATACTGCGAAAACTCAAGCCGCGTTGAAACGCTGATTGATTTGCTTAAGCCCTACGGCATCCGCGAAATCGTGCGCACCGGCACCATCGCTATCGATCGCGGCAACACCGCTTTATCCGTTTAGCGTTTGGATAAGCGCAGGATTCATTCAAACCACTGATTATTGATTCGTAGGGGCAACCCTCGCGGTTGCCCTTTCCCCACAGTAAAACTGCCGGGAATTGACAGCCGCAAGGGCTGTCACAACAAAAAAGTCTTATAATGTTGGGGGGAAGAGTTTAGAGTTAAGAGTTTTTACGGCGTTTTAAAACAAAAACTCTCAACTCTCAACTCTCAACTCTCAACGCTTATCATAAGGAGGAGTCAAAATGAAAGACTACAAAGAAAACATGAAGGCACCCATTTATTATCAGAGCGATTGCGACCTCTCGCTTCTTGACGGCAAAACAATCGCTATCATCGGCTACGGCAGCCAGGGCCACGCTCACGCGCCGAACCTCAAGGAGTCGGGCTGCAACGTTATTATCGGTCTTTACAAGGGCAGCAAGTCCTGGGCAAAGGCTGAGGCGCAGGGCTTTGA
>CADBSZ010000217.1 GCA_902797525.1 uncultured Ruminococcus sp.
TGAGCCGCTGCTTGCGTTCCGCGACGGCTGCAAGGACAAAACAGGGCGCGAAATCACCGCTTTGCTCTACCGGCTGCTGGAAGAATTACAGGTGCCAAACGCCCTGCGAAGGCTTTATGACGTGCTGGAAGCAGGCGCGGAAAAGGGCTTGGGCGCGGAGCAAATCCGCGTGTGGAGCTTGCTCATGGACGCGCTCGACAAAACCGTTGCGGCGGTGGGCGATTTGCCGCTGAGCTTGGCGCGCTATTACGAGCTGCTCTCGATTCAAATTTCTAATATCGAATTTTCACAAATTCCGCAAACGCTCGACTGCGTCACCGTCACCACCGCCCAGCGCGTGCGCATTTCGCGGCAAAAGGCGGCGTTCGTTATCGGCTGCGCTGACGGCGAGTTCCCTGCCGTGCCGCACGCCTCGGGCCTGTTTTCAAGCTACGAAATCAAACAGCTTTTGCTCAACGACATCGCCGTCAGCGACGATTTTTCCTATCTCGCCAACCTCGAAACCTTCATGGCGTACTGCGCGCTGAGCGCACCCTCGCACCGCTTGTTTGTCAGCTGTCCTTCGGTGAATTTGGAGGGCGAAAAATTAAAGCCATCCGTCATTTTCAGCGAGATTCGCAAGGTTTTTCCCGCGCTTCCCACGCTTGATAAAACCGACTTTGACAGCCGCCGCGATTCCATGCTCGCGCTCACGCCTGCCTTTGAGGAATACGCGCGCTCGCTTTCGGCAAACGCCGCCGAGCTGCGCGGCTTAGACGGCTTTTTTACCGTTCATCCGCGTTATGCCGCAGGCGCGCAGGCGGTCAAACGGGCGATTGCGCGCGCGCCGTTTCGCATGGAAAATCCCGACAGCGCACGGCGGCTTTTCGGCGATAACCTCACTGTTTCCGCCTCTCAGGTTGAAAAATTCAGCCTGTGCCGCTTTTCCTATTTTTGCAACTACGGCCTGCGCGTGCGCGAACGCCTGAAGGCCGAAATCAATCCCATGGAATACGGCACGCTGGTTCACTATATTCTCGAAGCGTTCTTTACGCAATATTCCAAAAAAGAATATTCTGCGCTCTCCCGGCAGGAAATCGAGCGCTTTATCCGCACCGCCGTCGCCGGCTACCTCGAAAGCTATTTCGGAGGCAGCGAAACCAAGGCGCAGTCGTTTTTATACCGTCTTGACGTGCTCTGTGACAATTTGCTGCTCATGCTCTCGCACATCATCGGGGAGCTGTGCCAGAGCGACTTTGAGGTTGCCGACTGCGAGCTGAAAATCGGCAGCGACATCCCTGCCTACACGCTAAAGCTGCCCAACGGACAAAGCATCGCCGTCTGCGGCAGCGTTGACCGTGTGGATGTGATGAAAACCGGCGACGAAACGTTTTTGCGCGTTGTCGATTACAAAACCGGCTCCAAGACCTTTAAGCTGTCCGACATTCTCTACGGACTCAATCTGCAAATGCTGCTTTATCTGTGCTCCGTTCAGGCGCAGGGAAAGGAGCGCTACGGAGCGAGCACGCCCGCCGGCATTCTGTATATGCCTGCCGTGGTGCCGAACATCCGCGCCGACGGCAAAAGCGCGGACGAAATCAACAGGGAAATCAGCTCCAAATTCAAGATGAACGGCCTGCTGCTCGACGACGTGCGCGTCATCAAGGGCATGGACAAAACCGAGGCCGCCGCCTATATTCCCGTCAAAATCAAAAACGGAAGCGCCGACGGCAGCGACAGCCTTGCCACGCTGGCGCAGTTTGGAAGCATATTTAAGCGGCTCAATGCCACCGTCGTCAAAATGGGCGAAAAGCTTTTTGACGGAGACGTGCAGGCAATTCCGCTCAAGGGCAGCGCCGACGCGTGCCAATACTGTCCCTACGACAGCGTGTGCGCCTACCGCCGCGGTGAGCCGCTAAACGTCCTAAAGCTGTCTAACGAGGACGTCTATAACATTTTGGAATCGGAACAGGAGGGTGATGCGTAATGGCAAGAGAATGGACGCCGCAGCAAAAAAACGCGATTGAGTCCACCGGCGGCACCGTGCTGGTTTCCGCCGCGGCAGGCTCGGGAAAAACCGCCGTGCTGGTAGAGCGCGTCATCCGCATGATCACCTCGCCCGAAAATCCGGTCGACGCCGACCGCCTGCTCGTTGTCACGTTCACGCGCGACGCCGCGGCGGAGGTGAAGCAGCGCATTGCGCGCGCGATTAACGATTTGCTCGAAACCGACCCCTACAATCCGCAGCTTTTGCGCCAAAGCA